>JBKBQK010000006.1:0-24103 GCA_046292705.1 Candidatus Nitrosotenuis sp.
ATGTATGGTTGGGGCAAAATATCAGCTCTAGCTGAAAGCCATTGTCCGAGTTTTATGTAAACTGGCCCTAAAGACACAAAAGTGTCAAGAACTTTTTTTGCATTTTTTGAAAATTTATCATAATCTACATTTTTCCCTTCGGTTTTTACCCACTCGCGTCTATCACGTCGTAGTGCAATTATGAGTGGTACGAGTTTGAAGAGAACTTTGAGGGTGCGGGTGGTAGTCATGGTATGCCTCCTTATTGGCCCTTAGCTTTTTTTGCAAGTTGATAACCAACGTAGCCGATTACAAGTGATGATGCTATTCCTACTGCAGCTGCAATCTGTTTGTCCAATTTTGTTTTTTTGCTTTTGTTATACAGATATGATGCTACTTTTGCACCAACCACCGCACCACTTGCAAGTCCTACCAATACTTCTTGTGCGTCAAAGATCAGATGGCCCAGTGGATCTTTGAGTGGATCCACCCTGTCAGTGTGTACAAGGTATTTGTCATCGTACTCTCGTATGTGCAAGTTACCATACCTAAATTGTCTGATTGCGCCGTTTCTGTGTCCCAGTTTGGTTTCTTTTGCAGCATCAAGCATGAACGGTCGCAGTTCCTTTGGGATTTCAATTTCATCCCCCTGCATGAATGGGAATCTCCGTTATGTGATATAATTTATTTGGTTTTGAGATGCTTACTTTGAATACGGAGAATGATATTATTTATTGTGAAAAACGGTTCTGACTCCATGATCTGATTTTGCCTACAAGAATATCTTTGGAACAGATTATCTTGACCAATAATATCTTGTATTATTGGCATGAACGAGAAACTGATCAAGAGAGGCGAGATTTTCATCTCAAGACCTGATGAGATCAGCCTGACTGTGCTATATGATATCATATCTGTCGTCTTGAAATGTGGTTTTAGGTTAGGCTAAGTTGTGGCAGGAGCTTCCTTCTTTCTTTTCTTTTTATAGATGGCAAAACCTGCCGCTGCAGCTGCTACGCCAAGTATGATAGGCATATAGTCTGCCACAGTAGGCTCTGGCTTTTTGGTCGTGTCTTGGAGGGTGACGGTTGTGTCATAATTTATGAGATGCTCCTTTCGCAAGTCGTCTTTGTATCTTACTATGATTCGGATATCGTGATCGCCGAATCGTGGCTCGCCCTCAAATTCCACCGGTATGTTAAACGGAACCGGTGAGTCTATCTCTATTTCGTCAATGAATTGCGTTACTTTTTTTATGTTAGAGCCATCACGTGGTTCCAGAGTCACAAAGGCAAAAAGTGCGTTGGTGTTTCCTTCGTTTATCACCTCACCAATTATGGTCTGCCTGCCAGAAAGGTCGATCACGCCGACATTGTAGATTCTTGCGTCAATTAGACCATGTATGTAAAAGTCTACCGTTCGGTTGTCTGTGATTTTGTTACCGTGCGCATTAAAGTAGGCTATCTGGAGTGGTGTGTGCAATGTTTCGGTGCGTACATTTTCTGGTACGTACACGTTAAATGTGAATTTTTTTGATGATTTTGGATCAATCGTTCCTATATCCCACTCGTTTTGATCAAAAACAACACTTTCTACATTTGTGATGGGGTTTGCGGTAGCAGAGACCGATGTCTGAGTGTTTTGGAGCACGATCTTTACGTTAGACAGTGGTGCAGTTCCTGTGTTAGATATCTCTACTGTGACATTGTTGTTATTGATTGACGCCAAAAACGGATTTAGTGCTTTGAGATTGAGGACGCTTTCTCCAGTCACTTTGAATTTGAAATCATGAAATGACGTTCTCTGTCCTGCTTCTCTAAGTCTAGAGTAATCGAGCTTCACAGTAGCTGGATATTGTTGTATTGGAATGTTTTTGTCAAGGTTAACAAAAAATGTAAGAGAAAAATGCTTGCCAGCAAGAGCTTCTGCATCGCTGTCTGCTAGAATAAGTGCGCCTTTCCCATCAGATGGCGAAAATCCGATAGGCATTTGCAGTTGACCCTTTATTCCTGTGATGTCTTGTGAGCCAATGTTTGCAAACACCACCGTAAATGGAACATTTTTGTCTCCTGGAGTCACTTCGATTTTCTGGTTGAGTGTTCCAAAATAGGCATCAAGGAACTTGATGTCTTGGAACTGTCTTTCAAATGGGGAATCTCCTTTACCAAGCTGTGCCCAGACATCCGATGTGACAAACTGTGCTGCAAAGAGAAGCATTATTGTAAGGACTATGAATTTCATATCGCAACCTCCATTTTGTGAGGCATGTCTTCTCCTTCAAATGCCCGCCCGTCCTTGATTGTTATGACTCGATCTACCTCACCAAATTGGTACCTATCGTGTGTGACTACGATGAATGTTTGATTGAGTTTTTTTGCCATCGACTTCATGAGCTGGATTGTAGTTTCAGCTGTTACTGAATCTAGGTTTCCTGTCGGTTCGTCTGCCAGAACTATTGCCGGTTTGTTGACAAGACCTCGAGCTATGGCGGCCCTTTGGGCCTGACCTCCTGAGATCTTGTTTGCTCGCTTGTGCATTTGACTTTCAAGTGCCACACCTTTTAGCAGGTTTATGGCATCCTGTGTCGCA
Organism: Candidatus Nitrosotenuis sp.; assembly: GCA_046292705.1. Taxonomy (GTDB): domain Archaea; phylum Thermoproteota; class Nitrososphaeria; order Nitrososphaerales; family Nitrosopumilaceae; genus Nitrosotenuis. The sequence continues at coordinate 2,569 of JBKBQK010000006.1, forward strand.
GTCTGGATGCTTCCTTGTATGTTTCGTGGCAACATTACGTTCTCAAGAACCGTAAGATCAGCTAGGAGGTTTGAAAATTGGAAGATAAAGCCAAGCTTAGAGTTCCTAAAAGCCGATACTTGGTTGTCCGATAGTTTCGTGGTGTTTACGCCGTCTATGTATATCTGTCCGCTTGTTGGTTTGTCAAGCAGGCCAATCATGTTTAGCAGTGTTGATTTTCCGGATCCAGAACTGCCCACAATGAGAAGGAACTCTCCTCTTTTGACTGAAAACGAAACATCGATTAATGCGCGAACTTGGGTCTCGCCTTCACCATAGATTTTGTTGAGATTTTTTACTTCTAAGACGAAATCAGACATATCTCATTGCCTCTACTGGTTGAAGTTTTGTTGCTTTGAAGGCGGGATAAATCGAAGCCGCAACGGCAAGTGCAAAGGCAGTCACTGCTGTCTGGATGATTTTTGGCCAGTCGTAACTTACCTCCAATGGGATGCTTCCCTGAAATGTCATTTTGGTCTCTTTTGCGTAAAAGGTATAGGTAAGACCTAGTACGGTTCCTACGCCTGCACCTAATGCACCAATCATCATTCCTTGTACAATGAAGAGCACAAGAATGTCCTTTCTTTTTGCACCTATTGCACGCATGATTCCAATTTCACGGGTCTTGCTTGAAACAAGCATCATTTGGATCGTGACTACTGCAAATGCAGAAGACATCATACCAAAGTACCCTATCATGTTGATCATGGCGATTCCAGATCTAAATCCACGCAGTGCATCCTCTGCAGATTCCTCTATTGTCTCAGCAATAAAATCATCATTTGGAAACGATTGCAAAAAGAATTTTTTAACATCGAGTGCTCTTTTCGGATCATTTAATTTCACTAGAATTTGTCCTGTTTCTCCGTCTCTGTCCAGCATGTCACGTAGTGTGTCTATATGCATGATGACGCTGGTATCAAGTCCTTGACCACCTGGGGAGCTAACAATTCCAGTAACAACAAAGTTCCTTAGTTGATCAACTCCGTGCCTGTCTGTTATTTTGATTCTAAGATTGTCACCAACTCTAATGTCACCAAGATCTCTGGCAACTGATGATCCCACTACAATTGAATTTCTAGAAAACACATACTGACCCTCAATTACTGTCTGGTGGACTGTGGAAACTCTAGTGTCGCGGAATGGATCAACTCCGACTACCGGTACACGGAACTCCTCGATTCTTTTGCCACTTTTTGTCACGTTAATTGATGCAGAAGAATCTATACGAGGAGCAGCAGCTTCCACATAGGGGATTCGCTCAAACCAATTGACCAAAAAAATGTCAGATTTTGTGATAAAACTTTCTTCGTCTGTTACTCTGACATCGCCAAACCTGTAGCTTGAGAGGTCTCTGACTATTGCGTCATACAGTCCCTGAAATATTACAAAGTTTACATGAATTACTAGAATTCCTATGGATACGGCCAAAATCGCACCTATGAGACTTCCTTTTTTGTTTGCAAGCATCCTTTTGGCAAGCTGAACGCGGTAGTCCATGATATAATAAAAAGAGTCTGATATTTAATGTATAACGTGTCTATTGCGTTTATTCTAGACATTTTTATCATAAAATAGTATTATTTAATAAGAAAGTCTGTACTAATACTAACAAATTGGACAAATTAGACCTCAAAATCCTAACCGCATTACTTGATAACTGCAGAGAGTCAGACAGACAAATTGGAAGCAAAATCGGGATTTCCGGTGCTTCAGTAAAATCAAGAATAGAAAAAATGCTCAAAAACAAAACAATAGAGAGTTTTGCACTAAAGATAGAACCGCCGGTTTTAGGTTACAACGTTTTGTACATTGTGACTACTGGACAAGACATAGACGAGATTCTCAAACAAGTAGAGCTCATTGGAGAACCGTTCTTTGTAGTCCCCTGCGTGGGTGGTATTACTGTTTGTGCGATAGTACTAAAAGAAAACGTACTGCAGAAAATCGAGCTTGTAAAAAATCTGATGCGGGAGGTGCGAATTCTCTCAATATTTGAAGCTGAAAATCCTGGAATCAGATCGGATCTTACCAAGACTGATCTGGAGATAATCAGTCATCTTTTGAAAAATCCGCGCACAAGAATCGATGAGCTGTCAAAAAAGACAAACCTTTCAACAAAGACAATTGCAAGATCATTAAAAAAGCTGCAAAACGACGAAGCTATTCAGTTTACCTTGATTTATGATCCTGTAAAATTTGGCCAGTATATTCCGTTTGCAGTATTGGTATGGGTTCAAGGCAACATGCAAGAAACACTCGAGCAACTAAAAAAAGAATTTTCGTCATTCTTTTTACAAAAGCCATTTCTTGCAAAAAACCAAATTGTTTTGTTTTTGCATAGTGACAATATTTTTGAGCTTGACAACATAACACAACAAATAAGACAAGTAAAAGGAGTTGCCAGCGCAGATCTCTTTATCCCAAAGAAAATCGCATTTCCACAAAGGTGGGTAGATAATGCCATCAAAGCTGCCAGAGCATCCACAAGGCTCCACTTGGTATATCAAACACATTAAATAGCATCGCCAAGTAGAACAGCAAATGAAAAAGAAGACCATCTATGATGGTAAGATTCTAGGTCTTAGTATTTACGACATTACTGTGCGAGGTAGAAAGATAAAGCGTGAAATAGTAGAGCACCGCGGTGCTGCCGCAATTTTGGCATTTGATGAGAATGGGAAGGTAATCCTTGTAAAACAACACAGATTCGGGCACGGCTACATTCTGGAGGTTCCTGCAGGCACGCTTGACAGGGGAGAAAGCCCAAAACACTGCGCATTTCGCGAAATTCAAGAGGAAACTGGCTATAGAGCCGCCAAACTTACGCATCTTCTTACGTACTATCCGTCTATCGGCTACAACAAAGAGGCCATTCATTGTTTTGTCGCAAAAGGACTCAAAAAAGTAAGCGGGCAGGCATTGGACGAAGACGAAATAATGTCTGTAGTTAAAATTGATCTAAAGAGACTCATCGGTATGATCAAGGCAGGCAAGATAATCGATTCGAAGACCATTTGTGCTGTCCTCACCTACGCTGCAAAAAACAAACTTCTCTAATTGTATATTGGTTTTACCAGATCTGCAATATCTACCCATGATTTAGATACGCCTTCAAACATGTAGATGAGATCCAGTAAATCAATTTGCAATTGGTTTGTTTGTTCGATGGAAGAGCGAATATCTGATATTTTTTTCTGAAATTTTCTATGTGTGGATATAGCATCAATTGCGAGCCTGCGGTTTTGCTCTATGAATGCGTCAATGGACTTCTGATGGATCAGCTCGATGTTTTTTGTCAGTTCGTATATTTTTTGCAGTTCGTTTTTTGAAAGCTTCGAGTTTGAAATAGAGTTTGCAATTTCGACTAGTGTATCACTCGATGTCTCCATGATGTTTGCGGCGATTCTGTAGTCGATGACATCAATATTTTTTAGATTAAACATTGACGCAAGTCTTTTGTCATTTATGGTGCTTCGAATTAGTCTTACCAAAAGAAAATACTGTCTGTCTACTTCATCATCACGGTTTGAGAGCGTCTGGAGGTTTGATTTGTCGCCGGTGCTCAATGCAAGCGAGATATCGTTGAACATTCCAAGTGAGATGGAGCTGATTCGCTTTAGGATCTTTTGTGGGTTCAGTGTTGCTGCATCCAAAAGAAACTGCACATTTACATTTGAAGAGTCTTCTTCGACTATCTCCATTCCTACAAGGCGTCGCATCGAATTTCTGATTTTTTCACGGTCTTCAATTGGGATGCTTGTTTTTCCTTTGATCCGAATTATGTCGTATCCAAGAAGATAAGCTCCGATTATGTCTGCAACGATGTTTTCATCCTGTGGAAGGGGGTATGAGATTACTACTTCCTTTGAGGGACGCTCTGCCTCTTTTACTGTAATTGAGACGGTGTTGTCCGATGTCTCCAGTTCGACTTCGGCGCTTTTGTCTAGGTTATTTGCTTCAATCCATTCTTTTGGGAGCGAGACTAGGATGCTGCTACCTATCTTTTGTAGGCGCCGAATGAATTTAGGCAATTTATACTAATTTAGTTAATTTAAGCCATATTCTTATATTTTTCGTGAAATTTAAACTCGGATCAGATGAGAGGGGCCGCATTTAGTCCTGCACACATTACAGGATTCTTCAAAGCTGAGCTAGACGAAAACACCCCGCCGGAACTTCAAGGCTCACTCGGAGCGGGGTTCTCAATAGAAAAAGGTGTTATGACCACAGTAGAAGTAGAAGACGCTGATTTTACTGATTTTAAGATCAAAGTAACAGGATACCAGCCCGACAACACGCAGGTCTCTGAATATGTATTGAAAGAGTTTTTGCAAAACGCGAAAGGCAATTATTTTGTAAATGTGCACCATGAGATCAAGATTCCGGTCGGATATGGTCTTGGTTGCTCTGCTGCAGTTGCACTTTCTTTAGCATATGCACTCAACGAGGCATTTGGAACTCGTTATTCAAAGGAGCGCCTCGGGAGGATGGCGCACAACGCTGAAGTAGTATGCCGGACAGGCCTTGGCGACGTTCTTGCGTCGTATCATGGAGGATTTGAGATCAGGGTAAAGGGTGGTGCTCCCGGTATAGGCGAGATTAAAAAAATTCCTGCTGAGACATATTCTGCAATTATGATCTGTTTTTCCCCAATTTCAACAAAACAATTTCTAAAAGAAAGACTTGCGTCAATAAATGGTCTTGGCGGTAAGATGGTCGACAGCCTAGTTCAAACAAGAAATATCGATCAGTTCCATGATTTTTCAGTCGAGTTTGCAAATTACGTCAATATAATCACTCCAAAGATGAAGGTGGTAATCGATGATCTTGCCTCACACGGTATCAAATGCGGCGTTGCACTTTTTGGGGAAACCATATTCACATTGGTATCAAAAGATCTAGAGGGCAAAGTTATCGAGATTCTGGAGAAATACCAAGACGGTATAATAATCAAATCAAAGATAGACGACATGGGCGCAAGACTAGTTAGCTAAATGAAATCACAAATTCCAAAAACACATCCGCGTGCGAAGTCTCTGTACATCAGGGAGAAACTGGTACACGCATTTGACTCCGGTCTTGTTGCAAAAGAGGGACTCATGGCACATGGTAGGGGTGAAGCGTTCGACTATCTGATTGGAGAGCGCACTTCCAGAGCTGCCAAAAAGGCAATCAAGGCCGCTGCTGTCACACTGCTTTTGGCAAAGGCTCCTGTGATTTCGGTAAATGGCAACATTGCAGGGTTGTGTCCAAGAGAAATAGTTGAGCTTGCCAAAGTGGCTGGCGCAAAAATTGAAATAAACTTGTTTTATGCAAGCAAGAAACGAAAGGAAAACATTCTGAGAGTTTTGAGAAAGAACGGTGCAGGTTCAGTATTAGGGACGGATAGGAGGAATTCCGTGAAACTGTCAGGCCTAGACAGCGCCAGAAGAATCGTAGATAAAGATGGCATCTACGTCGCAGACGTAGTAGTTGTTCCTCTAGAAGATGGCGACAGGACGATGGCATTAAAGAAGACGGGGAAAAAGGTGATCACATTCGATCTGAATCCGCTTTCAAGAACTGCACAGACAGCAGATATTACTATAGTCGATAATGTGGTTCGCGGCATCAAGGAATTAATCGCAGCATGCAAAAAGACAAAGAATCCAAAAATGATCCAATTTGATAACAAAAAGAACTTGGCATACTCAATAATTGAGATAAGAAACAACTTGACACGGAGGGCACCGTATGCATAAATCAGTCAAAGATATTGTAGACAAGAAAAAAGCTGGCCAAAAGATCTCTGTTATTACCGCTTATGATTACGCCCTTGCATCGTTGTGTGACAAGGCCGGAATCGACATCTTGCTTGTTGGCGACAGTGCGGGAATGGTGATGCTTGGTTACGAAAACACTATCCCAGTTACCATGGATCAGATGGTTCTTTTTACAGAAGCTGTCAGTCGTGCAAGACAGAATGCGCTAGTTGTTGCAGACATGCCATTTATGTCGTATCAGGCAAGCGCATCAAACGCAATAGCAAACTCTGGCAGACTGATCAAAGCGGGTGCGGATGCAGTGAAGCTTGAGGGGGGCAAAGTCGTCGCACCAACTATTCGTGCCATAGTAGAGACGGGCATACAGGTGATGGGACACATAGGATTCCAGCCTCAGACCACTACTTTGGCTCAAGGATATCGCGTCCAAGCAAAGACAAAGGACGCAGCACTCACACTTATCGAGGACGCCAAGGCACTTGAAGAGGCAGGCGTATTTAGCATCGTGCTGGAAATGGTGACGTCTGAGACCTCAAAGATTATTTCGGAGAGCATCTCAGTACCAACCATCGGAATAGGTTCTGGGAAGTATTGCGACGGCCAAGTTTTGGTGATCCATGATGTGCTTGGCATGTATGACAAGATCAAGCCAAAATTTGTCAAACGCTATCTTTCGTTATCAGATGACATAACAAAAGCACTAACAAATTACAGACTTGATGTGGAAGCTAGCCGGTTTCCGACAAAAGAGAACTGGTTTTCAATGGATAAATCAGAGCTTGAAAAGCTCTTGAATGAAGTTGGTAGTTAGATCTAAACACCCATCATTGGACATTGTGGAGTCGTATGGTACAGAGCTTTCAGGCAAGAAGATAATTTTATGTGTGTCCGGAAGTGTTGCCGCGTACAAAGCAATAGAGCTTGCAAGGCTTTTGATGAGACATGGAGCAGATGTCACTTGCGTTGCAAGTGATGCAGTAACAAAGCTGATCCAACCTGATTATTTCAGATGGGCAACAGGAAACAAAGTAATTACAAAGCTCACAGGAGAGCTAGAACACATCCGACTCGCAGACTATAAAAAATCGGATCTTATTGTGGTGTATCCTGCCACTGCAAACACTCTTGGTAAATTGGCAAACGGTATTGACGACACGCCTGTTTCTACAGTTCTGACCGTCGGCTTTGGTGCAAAGATCCCCATTTTGATGGCACTTGCAATGCACGAGGCAATGTACGAAAATGCCGCAGTCCTGCGAAATGTCGAGTTTTTGAAAGATAAGATCGAGTTTATCGAGCCAAATATAGTTGAGGGCAAAGCAAAGGCCGCCGAACCAGAAGATGTTCTTGATTACATTCTAAGAAGGTTTGGCCGCTCCATGATCCTTGTGGGGAAGCGTGTCCTCATCACGGCTGGACCCACAGTCGAGCAGATTGACCCAATACGCGTAATTACAAACAAAAGCACGGGCAAGACAGGCGTTTTACTTGCAGCCGAGCTTGTTTCCGCAGGCTGCAAAGTCACCATGGTGTATGGGCCTGGTGTTGCAAAGCCGCCAAAAGGCGCCAAAATAATTCCTGTAAAGACAGTACAAGAAATGTTTGATGCAACCATAAAAGAAATTAAGCAGAAAAAATTTGACATCGTGATCATGGCGGCTGCCGCAGCTGACTACACAGTACAAACGCAAAGCAAGACTAAGATCAAAAGCACAAAAGAAAGTCTTGTCATCAAACTTCGCAAGGCACCAAAGATAATTGATCAGATCAAAAGGTTTCAGAAAGATGTTTTCCTTGTAGGATTCAAAGCGGAAGCGAATGTATCAAAACAAAAGCTTATCGAGTCTGCAAGAAACAAGATGAGAGAGTCCCATGCCGATATGATAATTGCAAACGACGTTGGAACCGAATATGCAAAAAACCCAGACTTCAATGAGATCCACATAATAGACGAGACAAAAGTGATCAGCTCGGGAAGAAAGACTAAGGATCAGATAGTAAAGCTTATCAAAAGACAGCTTGAATCAAGACTCACTTGAAATCCGGCACGCTCGCAAGGATTGTTTTGGCAATTGTTGCAGTTTTGCTAGTAAATCAAGTTCCTCCCTCGTTTGCACAATCAGATTTTGATTCGTATGACATGGGCTTTGGCATGCCAGACATTACTGTAAAGCCCTTGGCCGGCCCTCCGGGCTCCAAAGTTGAGATCATGGTAACAAACATGCCATCTCCTCCTAAGGGCCAAGATCCTAGAATCGAGTTTTTTGTCTACCTGCCATTTGTTACTGCCCTTGGAAGTAATGTTGCAAACAATTGTGCTGGAGAAGCATGCTTTCCATTGTATTCATTTGAGGAAATAAACGAGGACAAAGTTGCGGCAAAGACGATCACCTTTACTTTGTTTAGCACACAAAACCCCAAACCCACACTTCAGAGCGGCCAGTGGGAGTCAGTCTGCGACCTCAAGGTGAATGGAAAGACTATTGCAAGATATGGAACCGTATGCAACGAAAAAGATCAGCCACTCGGTGAATACGAAATCAAGTTTGCATGGGGCATACAAAGATCTGATTTATACGACATTAGAAAGACAATCATGTTCACTGTAACTGAAGCTCCAGAAAAGCCAGAGCAGGGATTTCAGAATCCTGATGACATAGTGTTTGAGCAATACAAAAACGGCCAGATAACAGAAGAGGAATTTGAGAAAAAGCTTAGCGAGTTTGGATACGACAGAGAAGAGATAAGACAGGCAAAGGCGCTACTTGGCAAGCTGCCACACCAGCAGGGTTCGTATTCGCCTGAACAAAAAGCCGCAATAGAAGAAGGAATCAAAAAAGCAGAGGAGCAAAGAAAAGCAGAACGTGAAGCTGCTGAATCAGCTGATGAAAGAGAGAGGTTTATTGGTAACGATTTACATGAATCACGAGGATCTGAAGAAGCTCAGACTGTTTCTGAATCTCAGGAAGAATCTAAATTAGAGCAAAAAAGTGGATGCCTCATAGCTACTGCGACATTTGGAACAGAATTTGCACCACAAGTACAGCTTTTACGTGAACTTAGGGACAACACAATTTTGCAGACCAAATCCGGCTTGTCATTTATGACTGCGTTTAATGCGATCTATTACATGTTTTCACCCACCATAGCAGACTGGGAAAGACAAAATTCACTGTTCAAAGAAGTAGTTAAGGTAACTTTGATGCCTATGCTGTCTACTTTATCCATGCTGAATTACGTTGAGATTGACTCCGAGACAGAGATCTTGGAGTATGGAATTGGTATCATCCTGTTGAATGTGAGTATCTATTTTGTTATTCCAGCTTTGGTTATCATCAAAACTAGAAAATATTTGAGAGCTTAGCAACTTCACTCTAAGTGACTAGTTCGTTTTTATTTTATTACTTGTTAGGTAATTCATGAAACCCCGCACCAGAATTACGCCACCAGGTCCGATCGCCTCTAAAATAATATCGTCGATGAAAGCTCATACTTATGATTCCACGTTCATGTATCCCCTTGTCATCAAGGGAGGCCATGACTGCATCATTGAAGATGTGGATGGAAATGAGTATTTGGATTTTACATCCAGTGTAGGTGCCTGCCCACTGGGATATTCCCATCCAGATATTTTGGAAGTGCTAAAGGAATATTCGACAAATGGAGCACACAAGATAGCAGGCCAAGATTTTTACACTGAAGAACACGCTGTGCTTGCAGAAAAGCTTGTCACAATTCTGCCACCAGATTTCAAGGTGTTTTTCATAAATAGTGGAGCTGAGGCGGTGGAGAACGCATTAAAGATCGCCTACCGAAAGATGGGCCCGTTGGTTGGGATTGGATGCAACAACGCATTTCATGGAAGGACTCTTGGTGCCCTGACGTTTACCTCAAGCAAGCCAGTCTACAAACTCAATTTCCCAGAATTACCAGTACTTAGGATCAAATTTTGCACAACAGATGATGACCCAGAAATTGACGCGGCCGAAAAAATTCTCAAAGAAAACAAGGTTGCTTTCATCATAAGTGAGATAATTCAGGGAGAAGGTGGCTATTTTGTTGCAAGTAAGAGATTCATCAAAAACCTAAGAGAACTTGCAGACAGGTACAGCGTTCCATTGATTTTAGACGAGGTTCAATCAGGCCTAGGACACACAGGAAAATGGTGGGCCTTTGAGCATTATGGGGTAAAACCTGATATCATGAGCATCGCAAAGGCTCTTCAAGTCGGTGCCACCGCTTTTGACAAGAGATTGGAACCTACAGATAGAGGCGTAATTTCAAGTACCTGGGGCGGAGGCGCAAGAATAGATATGGCAGTAGGCGCTAAGATAATCGACGTCATAAGGCGTGACAGGCTACTGGAGAATGCATCAAAGATGGGTTTGCTCATCAAAAAGGGATTTTCAGAAATTATTGGTAAAAAAGGAGTGACCGATGTGAGAGGCCTTGGTTTGATGATTGGAGTAGAATGTGAATCAAAGGAAAGACGAGACAAGGTCTTGCTTAGTATGTTTAGGCACGGCTTGCTAGCACTCGGAGCAGGCCAAAAGGCAATGCGGATAATTCCACCATTAATAATTACAGAAGAACAGGTCAACGAAGGTATTTCGATCATGCATGAAGCATGCATCGCAGCTTACTGACATACACCCGACCCCAAAGGGTTCGGGGTTCTACGGTTTGTCTCGTTCTTACAATTGCCGTTAGTGGGGTATCAGTGCTCCCCTTCCACAAATCACTTTGTGCAACCGACCCATGTTATGTGCTTTTGACATACATTTTGACATACATGCCAAAGGTACAATGGCACAATGCGATATCTGGCAGGCCGATACTGGCTTGCCAATATTGAACGCCGCATTGACGTCCGCATGGTCTGCGTGTCCACACCGGACACATTGGAATCTTTTTCCATTTCGGTCCCCCAAAGACCCGCATTTGGAGCACGTCTTGCTTGTATATGCAGGTGCGACATAGGCGACCTCTATTCCACACATTCTGGCCTTGTACTGGACAAATTTCTGGAGCTGGTAGTACGACTAGGAGTTTATGGAATATCGAAAAGTGGTGTCTTGGGTTCTTTCTGATTCCCTGTAGTTTTTCAAATTATTCCGTATTTTTCAGATGTGGCGATGTGACGATTTAATATTTTTGTTGGATTTGATGTTGAGCTGTGGTGTGCTTGCTTTCCCTGCACTAAATGGTTAGGGCTTTCCCGCTCGCATTTGTAAGCCCTGTATTGATCGCCTAGCTGATTGTGGCCTATCTTTAGTTTCAAGACTTCGTTTGCGCCCTCATAGATTATGATTGCACGTGAATCGAGAAAGTGCCTTGCAACTCTGCTTGTTTTTTTATATCCTTCGGCGCCAAATATTTGAACTGCTCTATTTGCAGAATCAAAGGCACAATTGCTTGCATGAAATTTTGCAATGGAAGTAAAGTTGTCTGCTTCTTTTCTTAATTGTGAATATTGTTTGTTATGTCGATTCAATTTTTGTTGCCACTGTGCTGTCTTTTGTTTGAATTTTTCAACGTAATCGTGTAGCTTCTGTCTTGCATTACAAGTTTTGTAGACTAGCCATCGTGAACTTTCTATGTTTGTCACCATGTGTGCAATGTGTTCCTGAATTAGCTGTTTTTTTGCAAGTGGCCCACCATGTTGATGTCGTTTCTTTGAATATGAGATGGATTCTGCAAGACAGTCTTCCATGACTCCTATTGCCCCTGCAGCTACGCTCAACCTACCATCAATTAGAGTGCTAAATGCAATGCTGAGGCCTTGACCCTTTTGTCCAAGAAGATTCCTTTTTGGAACTATACAGTCCTGCAAGGTGATTTCTGCATTCTTTACTGTCAGCAAGCCCATTTTGTTTTTCATTTCTTTTGTTTTGAAGCCTGGCGAGTCAGTATCTACTATGAATGCAGAGATCTTTCCGTCAGAATCTTTTGCAAATGTCGTAATCACTTTGGCAAAAGTCCCATTACCGACCCAGTGCTTTTTTCCGTTGAGGACATAATTTCCCCCTTTTTCTTCGAATTTTGTTTGCATCGACGACGGATCGCTTCCAGCCGCAGGTTCTGTGAGCGCAAATCCCATGATTGATTTTCCGGACGTCGTCATTGGCAGGTAATGTTTTTTCTGCTCTTCGTTTGCCCATGACTGTAAAACCATTTGGCCAATCGAGATGTGTGCAGAAAAAAACGTCCTCAATGAGTGTCCTTCTCTACCTATACGCTCCAATGCAAGCGCATAAGTGAGGATGTCATACCCAAGGCCGCCATATTTTTTTGAAATTGGACAGCCAAGCATTCCGATTCTGCCAAATTCAGGAATTACTTTGTCGTTTAATTTTTCTTGGAGATAGGATTTTTCTTCGTTATCCCGAATTGAACGGCAGACTTGGTCTACTTGAGCCAAGAAGTTTCTTTGTTTTTGCGATATCTCAAAGCTCATCTGTGAGATATTAGAATACATAAACCACATACTGAGTATAATTATAAAAATATCCGCTTGTTTTTCAGGACTTAGCTCTCATTGCAGATTGTTTGTGTTTGTTCTCTCAGAAATTGAGACAGATAATAAGAGCCGCCCGCACCCTTGCCAGAAATGCCGGAACTCTTCCACCCCACAAACGGTTGCGCCTGTACCATGGCACCCGTCGTTGCGCTTTGGGCACGGTTTGCATACGTGACTCCTGCTTCGATTTTTGTAAAGAACTCGTCGATCTCTTTTTTGTTTTGGCTGAATATGCCTGCAGTGAGACCATATTCGGAGTTGTTTGCTTGTCTTATTGCATCGTCAAAATTTTCGAATTCCTGTACACATAAAAATGGCAAGAACAGCTCTTCTTTGATTAACTTGTGGTCTTGTGGTAGGCCGGTCACAATCGTTGGTTTCACATAGTATCCGTGTTGGTATATGCCGTCATCAAGCGTCTCGCCACCGAAGATTATCTTTCCATCTTTTTTTGCCTGCTCTACCGCTTGAAGGAATTTCTTTTTTGCAGCTTCGTTGATTATTGGCCCAAGGTAGGTGTCTTTTTCCCACGGGAGGCCGATCTTTAGGTTTTGAACCTTGGAGACAAGTTTTTGTGTGAATTGGTCTGCAACCTTTTTGTGCACGTATACGCGGGAGCAGGCACTACATTTTTGCCCTCCATATCCAAACGCGGCCCGCAGTACGCCGTCGGTCGCTTTTTCAAGATCCGCAGAATCGGTAACTATTACGGGATTTTTGCCACCCATCTCGGAGATGAATGGTCGTGGCACCTTGCTGGTAAATGCCTTATATCCAGACATTCCTACTTCTTTTGATCCCGTAAATGCAATACCGCTGACATGAGGACTTTCGATGATGGCTTGGCCCACGACTGAGCCTTGTCCTGTAACAAAGTTTATCGCGCCTGGCGGAACTTTTTTGTAAATCAATTCTATGAATTTGAAGGCAGAAAGTGGGGTATCGCTTGCTGGTTTTAGAACTACGGTGTTTGCGGTGATTAGAGCGCCGCTGCTCATTCCAATTGCGATCGCAGACGGAAAATTAAATGGTGAGATTATTCCCCAAACACCGTATGGTTTTAGGACACTTTGTGTCCTTTCATTTGGGCTTGCGCTTTTCGTAGGCTTGATAAATCCTTGGTTTAACTCCAGCTGATCTGCGTAGAATCTTAGAAAGTCTATAGTTTCGTCTATTTCCCCCATTGCTTCGAGTCGGTTTTTGCCGTTTTCCATGCTCACTATGGCAGCCAAAATAAATTTCTGTGCTGAGTATTGACTTGCGACCTCCTTGAATAGGCCCACTCGGTGTTGATATGGAGTAGCGCTCCATTCTGGGAACGATTCTTTTGCAGCGCCAATAGCTTCTTCTGTTTGTTCCTTTGTTGCAAATGGGAATTTAGCTAAAACTATTCTTGTGTCGGATGGTGATTTTACCTCAAAGAGTTTGTCTGATTGGACTTCCTTTCCACCAATTATCAAAGGATATGTTTTGCCAAGCTCTTTTTTAAGGGATTCTAGAGCCTGATCAAATTTTCTGTGAAACTCATCTGTTGTGTTATTTTGTACTGCTCTTGCCCAAGTGTTTTCGTTTTCAATCAAGATGTGTGATATACTATGTTATCTAATAAAACGATTTACAATTTGAACCTTTTTTATCAAACAGGGCAAGAAGACCACCTAATTTGTCCGGTAGTAGTTCACCCGTAAATCTATAGGCAACTAGTGACTAGATTCTATTAGTGTGTCAAAGACAATATTGAAAGAACCTTTGCAACAAATTAGGTCTCCATTACGTTATCCCGGAGGAAAATCAAGGGCAGTAAAAATTATTTCAAAATATTTGCCGCCGAAAACAGCTTCACTTTGCTCACCTTTTTTCGGCGGCGGCTCTTTTGAGATCTTTTGTGCACAAAACGGCATCAGAGTTTATGGTTATGATAATTTTCAACCGTTAGTAGATTTTTGGCAGCACTTGTTGACAGACCCAGATCGGTTAGCAGATAGTGTGGAAATGTATCACCCCCTAACACGCAAAAAATTCTACAAATTACAGCACGCTCAGCTAGAAGCAGATAACAGTCTTGAGCGTGCCACTTTGTTTTTCGTTTTAAACAGGGCATCGTTTTCAGGCTCTACGCTTTGTGGAGGCATGGCAACTGGTGGCAAGGATGGCAATCCGAGGTTTACCAAATCATCTATTGAGAGGTTGCGCAGCTTCAAAATTGATAATTTGACTGTAGAACATGCTGACTTCATGGATTCAATTTCCAAGCATAAAGACACTTTGCTGTATTTGGATCCCCCTTATCTCATAAACAGTAAGCTCTATGGCAGAAAAGGCGATTTACATAGAGATTTTGACCACCAAAGACTCGCCAAAGTACTCAAAAGACGCGACAGATGGATTTTGTCATACAATAACTCAAAGCAGATTCGTGAGATTTATTCTGATTTTGTGATTTTGTATCCTGACTGGAAGTATGGTATGTCAAATGACAAAACAGCAAGAGAGGTACTGATTTTTAGTCACGATGTTGCAAAACTAAATGGTCTAAAGTAACTCTTCATCTGGTGCGCAGTGTTTGTGAACCCATTTTCCGTCCTCGTTTTTTGCTATTTCCTTGCCTGGTGTGATCTTGTCTCCACACGCAATACACGACGTTGCAAACTTTGCCTTCATGTCATTGATGAGCTCGTATCAAGATATCAAGGATCTCATTGATCAAGTGTTGATCACAGGTCAGCTCAATTTCATTCAAATTTTACAATTATAAACACTGGATATTTGGAATTCGTGTTGCAGTTTGACTCATCAGGTAGGCGTGTTCGCAGCAGCTACCCACAAATCGATCTGAAAGGGCCAAGGGAGCCCATATCACTTACTGAAGCACTCGATCTTGTAGGCCAGTTCGCAGGCAAAACTCCGACGCCAAAACAGTACGAAATAGTCAAAAAGATCCAGCATGCAATAGAATCTGGATACAAAAAGATCTTACTTTCTGCGCCAACCGGAACTGGGAAAAGCTGGATTGCAATAGCGCTTTCGTTATACATGAAGTCCTCCACCATACTTACATCAACTGTACTTTTGCAGGATCAATACAAAGATGAATTTGGATTTTTTAACACCGTACGTGGAAAAAGGCGGTTTTTGTGCGAGCAGACAAACCGGGTCTTTGACTGCACGCATGGATATTGCAACGACTGTTCCTTCAAGCCCCCGCCAGAGTCTTATGCAGTATCAAAAAAGGGGACAATCAGAGAAGTCGTAGTCGGCCAAGACATGCCAAGAAAATGCCCTTACTACGACCAAATTGAGATCGGTAAAAAATCAAGTTTTGTTGTTTACTCGTATGCGTCATATCTTTCGCATCTTTTATCAGGTGAAGAGATGCCTCAAAGAAAGCTTCTCGTATGTGACGAAGCGCACGAGTTAGACGAGGAGCTGGCAAACCAGCTTTCAACAAATCTCAACGGATTCTATGGTGAGTTATTGGGAGTCGAGATGCCAAGATTTTCGGTTGATTCCGATATCAACGAGATAAAAAAATATGTTGCTTCTTTTGCAGATGCATTTAAAAAGCGAGAAGCTACAATCAAAAAATGTGCCGAACACACCCTCTATCTGCAATCAGAAGAACACATCAAAAAACACACTCACTGCATAAAACACGGCATCAAAATAACAGAAAACTGCTCCTCATGCAGCAAAGTAAGAGAGTACATCAGAACTAAGGAGTTTCTACGATGCAAAGAACATGTAGAATGTAAATTCGATCACAGATACATTAACCACTTTATCCTAAATGATCTCAAAAACTATTCAACAAAGATGAAGATTCTCCAAAAAGGCCTCCAGTCAGCAGACCAAAACTACATCATAACCGACATACAATCAAAATTCCAAGACGAAAGAAGAAGCCACAATTTTGACGAGGTGACCATAAAACCATGGCACATCCACTGGTTCATGGAAGAGATGTGCTCAAGCTTTGATGTGACTTTGTTCATGTCAGCCACAATAAACTTGGAATTGTTCTGTAAGGAAACAGGTTTTAGAAAAGATGAAGTTTATTTCATCAATGAGGACTCTAACATACCTGTTGAGAACCGCAAAGTAGTATTCCTAAAAACTGAATATGTGGAATCAAACTCTGAATCCGTACTTCCAGACAAGATAATATCTCAGATCGAGGCTATTTTGAAGCTTAGAAGCAACCAACGCGGAATAATTCTTCTTACAAGTTACTCACAGATGGACTATATTTTAGAGCATATCTCGCTTGAGCTAAAGTCAAGGTTATTGCCTCTCCAAAAAGGCCAAGATAAATCAGAATCTATATCCGTTCACAGAAAGCTTGCAAACTCTGTTCTCATTTCACCTGGTTTGGAGTCTGGTGTCAACCTTCCAGATGATGATAGTAGGTTCCAGATAATTGTCAAGGCACCATATTATCCTACAGTTGACGACCTCCGCATGAAAAAGATCTACAATTCCGAGCCGGATCATCGAAGATACTATCTTAAATCCGCATACAGACTGTTGCAGATGGCAGGACGAAGCATCAGGCATGTAGGAGACCATGCAATGACATATGTTCTTGACGCCAAAGCAGAGCGAATGGTATACTATCAAAGAAATGATCTTCCAAGATGGTTTATTGAAGCATGTGAAGGGATATCGGCCTAGAGATCCTTTCTCATCAGACAAAAAAGCATCCTTTTGTCAAGCTCTTTTGCATCGAGTCTGGTTTTTTGCTGCATCAGTACTTGAATTCTCTTTGATTTCATCTGCTGGGCCTTGTTTTGCATATAATGTAAGATCATTTTCATTCCTTGTTTTGTGCCATTTATGTAGCCAAGCTGCAAGACATCCTTGTCTAGATCCGATTCGTTCCATATTCCAACACCGATCGGCTTTTTGTTCTTTGTTGCCACTATCACGCGTCTTTTTTTGATCAATCTGTTCAAAGTAGGTTTGTCCAGCGGTAACCACTCCCAAGACTCTGAATATGTGCTTGAGTTTGCCAAATTCCCTAGTTGGCGTGTATTTGTTGCAATTCGTGCAGAAACCTGATGCTTTTTTGGGCGCATGTTGTATAACCAGAATTTGTCTTCTATTTTGTAGTCAAGGGATCTTGCCATCCTGAGCGACCTGGTGTTTCCTTGCGCAATCAACATCCTTGAAACCCGTCGTCTCTTTTTCTTTGCAATATTTTCTATATGTGAGACCAGCTTGCTTGCGTATCCTTTTCTTCTGAATTTTGGGTGGATTCTGAGGCCTTCTATCCAAACCTGATGTTTTGAGAATGAAGCATTCCCGATTCCTATTGGTTTTTTATTTTCCTCAACTGTGAGTAGTGTTTTTCTGGCAAGCCACATATCCCACACACGTTCGATATAATCACCCCACTGGAAAGTCTTGTGCAAGAACGAAAGGATCGGTTTTTTATCAGTTGGCTTGGTTCTTCTGATTATCAACTGAGTTGTTCGTAGGTTTGCCAGTTATTTTTCTATCGTATGTTGCTTATGAAATTTTTGCGATGTCTTGTTTTGCTTTTTGCATCTTGGTTTTTTGTGTGATGGAATCTTTTTTCAGTTTTTTCTTTATTTGTTCAAACTTCTTTTTTAGATCATCGCTGAGTTTTTTAGAAGAAGGTTTTTCCTTTTTTACAGCTTTTTTTTCTTCTTTTGTTGTTTTTTTGGTAGGTTTGGCATCAGTATCTTTTTTGTTGGAAGGTTTTTTGTCATTGCTGTCCATGTTGAGAGACTCTTTCAGATTTATGACGTAGTTAGTGGTGCGCTTTATTGTTGTCTTGCTTTCACAATCATATCCTGTGCTGCACCCAGACAAAGCAACAAGTAAGCTACTTTGTGGTGTTTTTGGAGAGAACCCAGATGCGGTATGTCCAAGTAGACATATTGATGCAAATACTGCAAGAACTGCAAAGGTTGTCTTCAACTAACCACTTTCCTTAGAATCATTGCTAATAACAGCTAGTAGTATGATCCGTTCACCTGCTTTGAATCATATGAAATTTCTCGCATAAAAAGAACAGGTAGAAATTCTACGAGATTATTAAATACAAAATTTAGGCTTGCACAGCTAATTTGAGCGTCAAATCATTGCTCTTTTTACTTCTAATCGCGTTTTCAACGATGCCTTCCTTCGCAGATGAAGGGTGGGTAGTGGTTGCAACAGACAAGCCCCAATATCTGCCAGGCGAGACCATGGAGATCTTTGGCTATGTTCTGGAGCGTAAGATGCCTGTCATTGCAATGAGCATCTATGATCCTGATGGTGTAATACTTTCTGCTAATAATGTTGAGCTTCAAGAAGACGACAGTTTTACCAAAACAATATCCCTTGATTCTCCTTTTTATGACAAATCCGGAATCTACCTAATTGAATTAGATTATGGGAAAAATACAGACAACCTTACCATTGAAGTGGTCGGAACGACTTCAGAGCCTGAACCGCAGCCTCTGCCACAGACAAAACCTGAAGTCATTTTTTTGGAGACTGACAAGTATTCGTATTCTGATAACGAGTTCATCACAGTTTCTGGGATCGTTTCCGAAATTGGTGAGCCTACAATTTTGATTGGGATTTATGATCAGAACGACTTTCCGACTGGATTTTACACTCCACAGATAAGCTCCGATTTGGAGTTTTCCGTTTCTTTTTTGGCAAAGGATGGTGTAAATTTCAAGACTGCAGGCAAGTATTATGCAAAAGCGCATTACGGTGAATCAAAACAAGAAGTCGAGTTTGAGTTTGTAGCCTCATCACAAATACCACCAAATGAGAACTCGGAAAGCCCAGCTCGTCCACAAATAGTTCAAACGCAATCTTCCATTCCACAAGATAATCCAAATGCACCGATGATGTCTCAAACATCAGCGCCACAAACAATACTAACTCAGGTGACTGATAATTCCAACCCCCAAATTATTTCATCAAATAATGATTTATCTAAGGAAGATGAAGAGCCAGACAATCTCTCAGTAGAAGACCAAGAGCTTGGTAAGATGTTAAACGAGATAATACTAAGATGTGATGCAAGAAAATATTCTGATATCATATTGTATTATGATGGAATGGGCCCAGCACTGATGCGGTTGTGCAACTACGAGCAGGCAATTTCATACTTTGATGATTCACTCATCGAAGATCCAAGCAACATAGAGGCCCTCACAAACAAAGCAACAGCATATGCCAAGCTGGGCGAGCTTGATGTCGCAATAGAATATTATGATATGGTGCTTGAGACAGATCCTGATTTTGTGCCTGCACTAAACAACAAAGCAAACGCACTAGCGCAGCTTGGCTACTTTGATGAGGCAATTTCAATCTACGAATCCATCCAGAATCAAGACATTCAAGTACAAGCTAACTTGCAAAAAGCTAAAGAGGCTCTAGCTCAAAGTAGCAAAAACCAGCACGAACAGCAAGAGGTTGTCTCCCCCGTGATCATGGTATCCACCCAAATGGAGGTCCTTGAAGCAGACTACGAGCCTCCCAAATCTGGTAATTTCATCGATCAGATCGGGAGTATCTTTGCAAGCTTCTTTGGGCTCCTCTCATGATATGCTTATACTCACATATGAAAAAGCGAGAATTTAGCCTCAAGATCCATATTTTGTATTCAAAAAACTGTGTGTTCATTTTAAAATCATAATACATTATAGATTATCATTTCGCGCAAATGGTATGAGAAAGCAGTATTGTAAGAAGTGTGGAAAAGAGCTTAACAATGTAGCACCCGATTCCACATATTGTTCAATAGAATGTACTTATGGCCTGACTTTGTTTAAAGAAGATATTGCCAGCTTCCCATGAATCTTGACTATTTTGTTAGGATTAAGGATTAGTTTTGGGTCGAATTGTTTTTTTAATTTGATGAATGTTTTGTAGGTATTTGCACCATATTGGAGCCTGACGTAATCTGTTCGTGCAATACCGTCGCCATGTTCGCCTGTAATGGTTCCCCCAAGCTGAATTACTCTAGAAAAGAACACCTTTGTGAGTTTTTTGATTATGGATCTGTTCTTTTTTTGCATGGCCAGTCTGATGTGTATGTTGCCGTTTCCTGCGTGGCCATACATTATGAGTTTGGCACCAAATATTTTTGGCAGGCTTTGTGCGACTAGGATTAATTCTTGCAATTTTTCTATTGGTACAGTTGCATCCTCAATTATATGTGGTAATGATTGACCTGTAAGAAGATTTTTCAGGCTGAAATATAGTGCTGAATTTCTATAACTCCACCATTTTGCAATTGATTTTGTGTCATCTAATTTCCTCAATATCTTTCCGACTGAGATCGTTTTGAGCCTAGAGACGCTATTGTGTATCTGCGAATCAAACTCTACAAACAAAAGGCAGTCTATTTTTTTAGGAAACTTTGCTTTAAAATTCTTCATTGTGTAATGGTCTACAAATTCAAGGGCTGATGGGTGGAGATTTACCAAATTTACGCAGTCTTCTATTGCTTCTTTGATGGAGATATAGCCTAGAACCAGTAAAGTGCGATTTTTTGGCAGCTTAAAGACGCGTAATTTTGCAGAAACTATTATGCCAAGTGTTCCTTCTGAGGCCGCAATTATTTTGTGTAAATCTTTGTAGTTTGATATGGTATCTAGCCTGTATCCGCACGAATTTTTCGAAACCCGTGGAAATCTGTTCTTGTCAATGGCTTTTGCGAGACGGAGAACCGAGTCTGCAAGATGTGATTTCGATGGTAATTTTACTGTCTTGCCTTTTCCTGTTACAATCGTAACTTCGAGGAGGTTGTCAATTGTACTTCCGTACTTGATGGATCTGCTACCACTTGCGTTTGTTGCTATCATTCCTCCAATAGTACAGTAAGGCCCAACAGATGGGTTTGGGCCAAGGAATTTTTTGTGTTTGCCCAGTTCTTGATCCAATTTTCCTTTAGTTGTACCTGCACCGACAACTACGAAATCTTTTCCGAGCTTTATTTTATCAAAATTCTTCATGTCAATGATTATTCCGTCATTTAGTGCACTACCTACCAAGCCCGTACCGGCCCCACGCGGAGTAACTGAGATCTTGTTTTTTGTTGCAAACCTCATTGTTTTGGCTATGTCTGAGACGGTTTTTGGAATGATGACTGCTTTTGGCCTTATTTGGTAAAAGCTAGAATCAACGGAGTAATAATCAAGAATTTCATCTTCTGTGAACACTTGGCACTTAATTGAATGCC
>JBKBQK010000007.1:0-22873 GCA_046292705.1 Candidatus Nitrosotenuis sp.
GAAGTAAAGGAGCTCCTCAAGAATTACAAAAACTCCAAAGGCATGATGAAGGCTGCAAAAGGCAGACAGATGCAGGGGTTTTTGCGCAAGATGGGCATGGGTTAGCAAATCACTATTAATCAGGGCTTCAAAGTTTCGTCGTGGTAAAGACAGAGTTTGCACTAGTGCTGGCACAGTCAAAAAAAATACTCAAAGAGTATGATTTGTGTGATTACTGCCTCGGGAGGCTTTACGCAAAAAAACTAGGCCTTGCATCAAACAAGCAACTTGGCCGAAAAATCCGAAAAGACATACGTAAAAAAAACACAAAATGCTACATTTGCAAAAACGTCTTTGAGTCCCTAACGCAATACCTTGCCAAGATGCTTGAAATATCAAACGATTATGAATTTAGGACGTTTCTTGTGGGTGCAATACTCAAACCGTCGATTCTTGACAGAGACGACCAGATCCGCTCGCAGTTCAAGCTGAGAGGAATTGATAGTGTAAAGACAAACATTACACGTGAGCTTGTAAAACAATTTGTCAAAAAGACACGCAAAAAATACTACCCGGCAGAACCAGATCTCACCTTCACAGTTGATTTCAAAACAGAGTCATGCGGTGTGCAATCAAGACCGCTGTATGTTTCTGGCAGATACATAAAACAGATACGGGGAATACCACAAAAACAAAAGCCATGCGAGAACTGCTCCGGCAAAGGATGCCTCAGCTGCAATCGTCATGGAATGTCAGACTTCAACAGCGTCGAAGGCATGATTTGCAAGTATCTCTTTGAGCGATTTGGCGCGCAACAGGCAAAGATTACGTGGATAGGCGGAGAAGACGCCAGCAGTCTGGTTTTAGGACAAGGCAGACCATTTTTTGCCAAAATCATCAACCCAATGAAAAGATCGCCCAAGCTGCAAAAAAAGATCAAATCCGACAAAATAATCATAAAATCATTAAAATTGATAAAAAAGATGCCTGTCGGCCCAGTCCAGTTTGTATCAAAAACAAAAATTTTGGTACACACCGAAAACCCAGTTTCGCCAAACGATTTGTTGAGGCTTGATCAGCTGAAAAAAACCACACTTGCAATCTATGAAAACTCTGGCAAAAGGGCCGAGAAGCTCATTTACGACGTATCCTACAAGAAGGAATCAGATAACTCATTTTATCTGTATTTGAGAGCTGATGGGGGCGTTCCCTTGAAGCGTCTTGTGTCCGGCGAAAATGTTTTTCCAAACATCTCTGAGATAATCTCAAATAACTCCAAATGTGAAACGTTTGATTTTGAAGATATCAAGCTAACAAACTAACATTTTTACATGCACATAATTGGATAATTTCGTTGGATCAATTAGTAAAGGTGCGTGAGGCACACCAAAAAGGATTGCTGCCACAAGAGATCTTTGATTTAATAACACAGAGATTCGAGCTTGTGACTTCGGGCATACAGAGAATAGAAAAAGCATCTGGCACAACGTACCCCATCTCCTATGTAGAACCGTCAGTAATTTTGACTTCCACCGACAACGTCTCATTTCAGTACGGGATTTTGTTTGCGCGAACAATTCCAGTATTTTTTGAGGATAAGTTTCAAGTTGTGATCCAGATCTCAGCACCACTTGTGGCTTTTGGCCTCAAAGGCACAATTCATGCCATTTTGGCTCACGAGTTTTTACATTACCTAGAGCTTGTAAGCAGAATATCCAAGATGGAGGTTGTCTCTGACGAGCTGTCTGCAAACTTGTTTGAAAACATATATGCAGACAGCACCAGGCTTTTTGAGCCGCGTGCAGTATTCTCCGACCAAACCCTGCTTACACACATCACAAAAAAATTTCCTGCAGGATTCAAAGACTACAAGCTTGAAGACAAAACAGAAAAGATCTGGATTGCAAAAAACTTACCAGTCACCAGGATCTCGCTGGATGAGAACGCCGTAAAGCTTTCCGCAGAATCACTCTCCAAAGTAAGATTAGACCAGTCGCTTTTGAACAAGATAAAGGAATACGAAGAAAGAGAATCTAAGCTCAGAAAGAAGAAACTTTACTGAATGAATTCTGTCAATCCGCATTTGCCGCAGGTGCGTCTGTTTTTGTGCTCAGACATGTAAACACCCTTGCCACAACGCGAGCAGATCTTGTGAGTTCTGGTGACTTTGTCGCCGCTTATTTTGTAATATGCTGATATTCCTGTTGCCTTTGCCTCTGTTTTTTTGCCTGCCATTATGCCTTTGCCTCTTCTGCTGGCGCCTCAGTTACTGCCTCGGCTGGCGGCGCTGTTTTTGCCTTTGCCTTGTCGAGTCGCTTAAAGATCGTTGGGTTAACTTGTTTTTTTGCCAACTCCTCGTTATCATAAACATAGAAGGTTCCAGTCACATCGGGTTTGCCGCTGTGAGCCTTCATGAAAATTGGGATGATGACTTTGCCGTCGAGTTTGAATTGTTTTGAGAGCATGTCTGCTGCCTCTAGCTTTTTCAGCTTTCCTGCCAAGCCCTTGAAGTTGCATGTGATCTCCCTTCTTGAAAGGAAGGTGTTATTTACATCACTTATTGTCTCTATCATAGACATGTATTGTGCCTCGTTTTTTTATTTCATATAAACCTTGATTGCGTCGGATTTTGTTGCCATTGAATACCGATAAGAGTTTTAAGAAATCCCAGCAAATTCAATGTGTGGACAGATTCATGTTGCATTTGAAAAACACAGGATATGCTCCACAAGACACTGGGAATCTACTTGTAAAGGCGCGCCAGCTTGCATCAGGTCTTGATGCCATAATTCGAGACTGCCGCATCTCCACCAAATATGTAGAGTTTGACGTCTCAATCGTTAAATCCAAAATCGACGAGCTTGTCCAAAAACTAAAACCAATTGCACCACTTGACCACGCAAGACACGTAGTCGAAGAGCATATTGAAAAAGAAGACGCAATCAAGATGGGAATAAATTATTTCAATGAAGAAAGATTCTGGGAATCACACGAAGTCTTCGAAGGCGTTTGGAAGAAATGCTATGAAGGTGAAAAAGAGCTGGTCCAAGGAATAATTTTGGTTGCTGCCGCACTAGTCCACTACCAAAAGGCGGAGAACTCGATCTGCATCTCGGTTCTTGGCAGGGCGCTAGAAAAACTTGCAAGGTCGACAGGCACCTATCACAACATAAACGTCGACACACTCAGACAAAAAGTCCAACAGATAAGAAGTTCCGGGCAGATTTCACTTTTTACTATCTGATTAGCTGCAGTGCCGTTTTGAGAACCTGCGCACCTTCGAGAAGCCCTATACTGCCAACCTTTGCATTCTTTTCAGTGAACCGTGTGCTGCTGTCTTTTTTGACAGAGTCGCCGGATACTAAAACAGGGACTGGGTCATCACTGTGCCCCTTATTGATGCATGGTGTAGAGTGGTCCGCAGAAACTACTACTGAGACCTTGCTTGTTTCTATGTTGTCAAGCAGTGTACCAAAGAATCGCTTGTCGATTTCTTCGATGTTTTTCATTTTCCCTATTGCGTCGCCGTCGTGTCCAAACTCGTCAGGCCCTTTTAGGTGCACGTATATTGCATTTTCAGATTCCATTGCCTTTGCTGCGACCCTGGCTTTTTCCTCATAGTCTGTGATGCCGCCGGCACTAAAGGTGCGCATCTTTAGGATTTCAGCTATTCCGATCTCTACTGGCATGTCCACAATACACGAGAATTTCATTGAATAAAGATCATTTATTGGCACAACCTTTGGGCAGTGGTTTCCAGCATCACGCAGCAAGATGCTGTTTAGAAGTTTTTTCCCTTGCTCTTTTCTCCTTTGGTTTGTCTTGCTTTGTTTAAGTATTTTCAGAGACTGTTCTGTGAACTCGTTTACAAGTTTTGCAGTCAGTGTCGCGTTAGAAATGTCCTTTAACGGTAGACATCTCTCTATTTTTAAATAATCTCCTACTGCCTTTGCTATTCCCATTCCGTCCACTCTTGAGTATGCCGGGTCGGTGTTCGTAATTTCAGCCGAAAGTGGCTTGCCGTTGCACCTGATTCGCACAACGACTCGGTGCCCAATGGTTGGTGCGACCACAACTGTGGCACCCGGTTCTGAGAATTTGATGGTACTTTCAATTTCTTTTGAGACTGCCACTGCGTCTTCGCGCTCTATTTTTCTTCCAGCCCTTCTGTCCACGATGATCCCCTCATCGTCCAGAGTTGCAAAATTTCCACGGAGTGCCAAGTCGCCATCCTTAAAGTCGATTCCAGTACCAATTGCCTCAATTACTCCCCTTCCCGCATACTCTGAGTGCTGGAACTTGTATCCAAGCATGTTAAAGACGGCGATGTCGGATTCGGGTGCGATTCCCTTTCCTACCGAGATTACCTCGCCCATCGCTCCATTTTTTGTGAGTTGGTCAAGGTTTGGAGTTTGTGCAAAATCAAGTGGGGTCAGGCCATTTAGATCAGGGTGCGGCAGGTCGCCTACGCCATCAAGCAAAACATAAACCATTCTCACATCCTTACTGGCAGCTATGATAATCTCCTCGTTTGAGGGCTGATCCAAGACCACTTTAAACTTTACACAGTTTTTTGATTTTCAAATCGCGATCTTTGAAAAGGTTTTAACTCACACATTTTCATACTATCGAATATGGGGAGTATGCGAAAAGACTACATTTCAGAGAGATTCGTCATAATATCTCAAAACGAAGAGCACAACGATGAGACAAAAAAATGCACCTTTTGCCCCGGCAACGAATCCATGACAAACCCTTCGTTGCTTTCCTTGGTCGCAAAAGACGGAATGCTCCAAAGACTCCAAGACAGCGAGGACAACTATGTCGAGGATTGGACCGTTCGTGTCTTTGAAAGTAAGGCGCCAGCAGTATCAGTTTCTGCAGAAAACTCGTACAGCGATCGCCCACTTTACAGCGAACCAGCATACGGCTACCACTACATCGTCGTAGCTTCTGAAAAACACAAAGACTCACTTTCTACAATACCCGTTGAGCAGTGGTCAAACATACTTGTTGTGATTCAAGACAGGCTCAGGTGGCTGTACACGCAACGCGGCGTCACATATGTATCAATTTACGTAAACCATGGAAAAGAGGCAGGGAGTGTGACTGCGCACCCACACATAAACATGGTCACGTTTTCAACCATACCTCCAATCATAGAGCAGGAAGCAGAGGCATCGCACCGTATCCTAAACGAAAAAGGGGCGTGTCCGCTCTGTCAGACAGTCAACACAGAGATTGGAGGCCCACGCCAAGTACTCCAGACGGAAGGATTTTTGGCGTTTTGCCCATGGGCGCCCTCGTACCCCTACGAGTTTTGGATCTGTCCCAAAAAACACACAACCAGTTTTTCAAAAATTACTCAAAAAGAAATCAACGACCTTTCCCTGATTTTGCGCGCAACGCTTGGAGGCCTTGCAAACTCGCTCAAGAATGTCTCATACAACTTGGCATTCCACCTCTCGCCTGAAAAGAAAAACAGTAGGCAGATCCACTGGCACATAGAAGTCTATCCACTGACGGCAGCTTGGTCAGGCCTTGAGCGCGGCTATGGTGTCTTTTTGAATTCAACTCAGCCAGAAAAGGCAGCAGAGCAGCTTGGAGCTGCCTGCAGAAAAGAGCTTGCAGGCCTAGTCGGCATAATCTAGTACCATTTATTTATCGAAATTTATTTTTGTTAGACATGGCAGCCGAGAAATATCTTGCAGTTGCAGCTCTTGGTCTATTTGCTATGTTTGGTGGCGAGATCAACGTCTTTTACAACTATTTGGTTTCACCTCGAATCGAAGTCGAGCCAGAACCGCAAATCCTCATGTACATATCAATTGGTGTGGCGCCCGCCATGAGCATTGCAGGAACTGCATTTCTCATGTCAAAAAGATACGGCTCGCGTCCTGTCGGCTCCATAATTATTGCAGGTGGTGTGGTTCTCTTTGCAAGTATGTTTTACGCAAACACGTTGGTTCCGCAAATAGATACAAACTATCGCGTCTTTGCAGTAGAGGTAATCCCGCCACTCTTCATGGCAGTCTCGATACCAATCATCGGAATAGGTGCGTGGTTGTTTAGGACAAAAAAGCGACCAATCAAGGAATACTTTTAGTGGTTGTACCGCATCCCATTTGAGTGATGCACAAAGCCGAGCTTTTCATAAAACGGCTTTACCCTGTCGTCGCAGTCAAGTATGGTCTTGTAGCAGCCTTGTTTTTTGGCGTAATCTAAGACGTATTTGATTATCATTTCACCTATTCCCTTTCCTTGGTGCTGCGCATCAACGACGACGTCCTCTATGTGTCCGACCTTTCCACCACCGTGGATGAATTTTTGCTCGATGAGCAATGTTGTTGAGCCAACGACTCTGTCTCCCTGCACTGCGACAAAGATCACATGATCCGGATTTTGGCTCAGTTTTTTTAGAATGGATTTTGCTTTTTGTCTGTCAAGGTCGCTTGCCTTGCGAAGACTATCAAGCGATTCCAAAAAGCCCTTGTCGATGTCGGCCTCGGTTATCTTGCGAATTGTAATCTCAGACATTAAATCTTGCCAAGCTTTTCTCTGAATTCAGCGTACGCCTTCTTATAGGAAACCTTGTCGCCAATGTCAATAAAGCCGTTTTTTACAAGGAAGCTGTTTACGTCCTTTTTCTTTGCCAGCGCCTTCTTTATGACATCGTCCATGCCAAATGGCTTGTCAGACGGAATAAGATCAAAGACTCCTGGCTCCATAATGTAGCAGCCGATATTGATGTTGGCGGTAATCTGGGGCTTTTCGTTCCATGCTGTTACTTTGCCTGACTTGGACGTCTCTATTACGCCATACTTGATTGTGGTCTTGTACTCGTTTAGACTCATGGTGATGAAGGATTTTTTTGCTTTATGTTGATTTATCATTTTTTTGAGGTTAAAGCTGTAAACCGAGTCGCCGTAGATACACGCAAAAGTGTCATCGACAAACGATTCTGCGGTCTTTAGTTGGCCTGCTGTCGCAAGAGGCCTGTCCGCTACTGCGTACTCTATTTTGACTCCGAATCTGCTACCGTCCTCAAAATAATCCTCGATTGTTTTTCTCAGATAGCTCACGCACAGCACGATGTCGGTGATTTTGTTACGCTTTACCCAGCTGATCAGGTGTTCAAGCAATGGCTTTTCGCCAAGCGGTAGCATCGGTTTTGGTAAAAATGTAGTATACGGCTGAAGCCTCGTACCTAGGCCTCCTGCCAAGATAACTGCTTTCACAGATGTATGTGAAAATATAGAGTATTTATGTTCAGCCACGTAATTATTTTTGAATCACGCACCAAGAATTTTTGAAATCTTGCGCACTACGTTTTGTGGATTCTTACCAAAGACTATGATCATCGGCTCTTTTCCGAAATCACCTTTGTGGTATACGATGTCTGGGGCAGACGGTGATTTCTTTATTGCATCATTTATGCCCCAAGAAATTGATGTGTTTTCTTTTTGTTTATACGAGGGCGGCTCTTTTGTCCTATCGTAGCTGAGTATCTTGTTTTTTGTTTTTGCAAATTTGCTGAGCAGATCTTCATTGAATTTCACATTTAGTGCGGAACGAAGCTGTGGGAATTTTTTTTGTGCAGTAAGAACTGCGGTTGCGACGTGTCTTGAGCCGCCATACTCCAGACTCCCTGCAACCACCACACCGTTACCAGCCCTGACAATCCTCCCCATGACTCCCACCACATCCTCAAGTGACTTTGCTCCAGCCTTTGCAAAGACAAAATTCGTCTGGCATTCTGGGATTAGAGAAGCAACCCCATCAAGGCTCGCAAGCTCTTTGATTGCTTTTCCTAGCTCAGACTTGAGCCTGTCTGGGATCGGCCTTGTGATTTTGACTCCGCTTCCGAGTTTTTGAGCAGATTTGATGGCCTCGTATGTGAATTTTTTTGCAAACTCGACAGAAGCGCGCATTTTGCGCTTCTGTGCCAGTGCATAAGCCAAACTCACTGCGAAGATGCATCCACTCCCGTGGTTTTGTCTTGTGAGCATCTTGCCAGAAATAGAGTAATGCTTTCCATCCTCATACACAAAATCACTCACTTTGTTTTTTGTAAAACTGTGCCCCGTAATCACCACATTCTTTGAGCCGATTGCTTTTGCAGTCACTATGAGGTCTTTGTAGTGACGAATTTTCACTCCCGAGAGAATTTCCGCCTCACTTTGGTTTGGCGTAATTACATATGATATTGGCACAAGCAGCCTTTTGAACAAACCCAAGGCCTCCTTTTTTAGCAGCGTCCCACCAGTCGTCGACTTGATCACAGGATCCAAGACGATTGGAATTTTTTTTCGTCTCAGAGTTGAGTGAATCTGCCTTATGGCATCAGCGCCATACACCATGCCTATTGTGATGACATCTACATCGAAATCTTCAAAGATCGCATCAAGTTGTGCGGCAATCGAATTTTTTGAGACCGGCTCGACGTGTGAAAAATTCTTGGAATTCTGAGCAGTTATTGCAGTGACAACCGAAAAACAATTGGCGCCAAGTATCTGAGCTGTTTTGATACCAGATTGTATTCCTGCACCAGACGATGGGTCTGAACCACCAATGCAAAGTATGTTCACAATGTCTTGTGTGTGTATCGTATGTAATAGGATTATGCAGATTCCATGGAGCTTTGCTATTGTTTAAATCTAGAGAACACGTACCAAGTCCATGGGAACACAGCTTGGCGCTGCTCGGCGCGGAGTCATCACAGACGAAATGAAACAGGTTGCAAGAGACGAGGGAGTAACACCGGAATGGCTCAGGGCAAGAATAGCTACTGGTTCCATAATCATTCCAGCTAACAATACAAGGCCGCAAAAAGTGCACCGTGTTGGAATTGGCAAAGGCCTAAAGACCAAAGTCAATGTTAACATCGGAACTTCCACACTCAAAGTAGATCTCAGTGAGGAGATAGAAAAGGCCAAAATTGCAGTAAAACATCACGCCGACACCATCATGGATCTCAGTGACGGTGGTGATGTTGGCGCCATACGACGCGCGTTGCTTGAGGTAGCACCAATTACATTTGGCACGGTTCCAATTTACGAGGCGTACAACTATGGGGTTGAGAAGCACAAAAACCCCCTAGACCTAACCGAGGACGACTTTCTTAATGCCTTTGAGAACAACGCAAAGGATGGCGTAGATTACACTACTATTCACTCAGGGATCACAAAAGAGATTGCAAAGCGCATCCTCAAGGTCCAAAGATATGGTGGCGTCGTAAGCAAGGGAGGCACGATTACTGCCGCATGGATGCTCAAGTACGACAAAGAAAACCCCTACATCACACATTATGATTATCTCATGGAGATTGCAAAAAAGTACGACGTCACATTTAGCTTAGGTGACGCGCTAAGGCCGGGCTCCATTCTTGACTCACACGACGAGCTACAGGTACAAGAGATGATAAACATCTCAAGGCTCGTCAAGGAAGCGCACGAACATGACGTCCAAGTCATGGTGGAGGGTCCAGGACACGTTCCTCTAAATGAAGTAGCCGCAAACGTGAGGCTTGCCAAGTCACTCATCGGCGATGTCCCGTACTATGTATTAGGCCCACTCGTAACAGACATAGCTTCAGGATACGACCACATATCTAGCGCAATAGGTGCTGCAGTTGCTGCAAGCGAGGGGGTGGATCTACTGTGCTACCTTACACCTGCAGAGCACTTGGCACTTCCAAACGCCCAAGAGGTAAAAGCGGGTCTTATTGCATATAGAATCGCAGCCCATGCAGGAGACCTAGTAAAGCTCAGAAACAAGGCAATCATCTGGGACATGAAGATGACTGAGGCAAGACGTACGCTTGACTGGGAAAAACAGATCTCTCTTTCCATCGATCCAGAGGAAGCGGCTCGCATTCACAACAGAGTAGGCCAACACCAGGGAAACAACGTTCCATGCACTATGTGTGGCGGCGCCTGCGTCTACGTGATGCTCCCACAGCAAAGAAAATATGTGAAAGAAAACGAAAACCTACAACAAGTTGAATAATACTTGATCCAGGCTCGGCACAGTCTGGTAATTGTGTATCTCGTCTGCCTTAATCCATTTGTATGAAACGTTTTCCCAGTTTAGAGATATTTTTTGCTCTTTGAGCGCAAACAAAAACGGAAAGACTACCCAGTGGTGGTCTGGGTACTGCGGCGACGATATCGTCATCTCTTTACCTGCCTTGAGCAGGCTTATTGCGTCGTCTTTTGCACCTATTTCCTCATAAATTTCGATTTTTGCACGCAACAACGGATCTTCGTCCTTTTCGATTATTCCACTTATGCCTGCCCACAACCCCTTCATCGTTTTTACTTTGTCGCTTCGTTTCAGCAAAAGGAATCTGTCGTTATTTGTTACAAAACAGGTTACTATCTTTGTTGAACGCATATCATTTTTCGATTGCGTTGATCATCGTGTTTAGTTTTTTATATGACTCTTCTAAATTGGAGTTCATTGCGAGACCTTCCTGGACTGCGCGGATGTAGTTTGTAATGTCTTCTGATTTTCCTTCCTGTATGTCTGTGAGGAGTCTTCCTATGTCTTTCCAAAACTCTTCTGCTGCCTTTCTTATCTCAGGGTTGGAGATTATGGTCTCAATTAGCTCAGTTGACTCTGTCATAATGCTTTCTGCAAGAATTTTTTGTACCTTGAATGTGGTTCCAGACATGCGCTCAGTCAGCGAGATCTTATCGTCCTTTGAGAGTATGTTTGCAAAAACCAGATTCACCAGATGAGTCAGCCCAAGTATGATTGCGATCTTTTTGTCGTGCTCTGCTGCGTCGATTGTGACAAAGTTTGCGCCCTCAAAAAGCGACTTGACCAAACTTAGTTCCTTTTTTGCGTCCCTTATTGGAATCGAGATGATATTTTGGCCTTTGATCTTTTTTGTGCCAGGACCAAACATGGGGTGTATGCACACCGGGTTTATCTTTGATGGAATTTTGAGCAATGCTGCAGCAGTCTTTGATTTTTGCGATGAAATCTCAATGAGGTAAGAGCCTCGCCTCATCTCCTTTGCAATGAGCCTAATTATTTCCGGCGTCCTCCTAGTGGGCGTGCACAAAAGCACGATCTCTGCATTTAGAACCGCGCCCACAAGCGAGTTTGCCTTTTTGACAGTCTTGTCGGCAATTGGTGTTTCAGAGTCAAATCCGACTACCTCGTAGCCGACGGAGTTGAAGTATTTGACAAACCACTGTCCCATCTTGCCGCCTGCGCCTATTATCGTGATACTTTTTTTCATTTAGATCCCCTTGAGAGCCTCATAAAGTATTTTCATACCTTCCTTTAGTTTCTTTTCGTCCTGGCAGGCAGAGATCCTCACAAAGTCCTTGTAGTTACCAAATCCCTCGCCTGGCGCAACAGCCACGCCGTAATCAAGAAGATTGTTGGCAAACTCAAGGCCGTCGAAGTTCTGCTTTCCAACTCTGGCAAAGAGGTACATCGCACCGTCTGGGGCGACAAACTCAAGGCCTGCTTCACGGGCCGCCTCAACCAGCACGTCAAGCTTTGAGCGAACGCTTTTTGTGTTGCCAGCAGTGTCGGCCTCAAGTGCCTTGAGTGCGGCATACTGGATGGGCTCGGCAACATTTGTGAGGCACAAGGCCTGCAGCTTGACCATTTTTTCTATGATTTTTTGGTCTGCAATTGTGTATCCTATTCTGAATCCCGTCATGGCGTGTGATTTGGAAAATGATTGTGTTATGATGCTTTTTTGGTAGTTGTTAGCAAGAACGCTCTTCCATGGGCCAAATGCATACTCTGAGTAAATCTCGTCACTTAGTACGTACAAGTCGTGTTGTTGCGCAAGCTCAACTATTTTGTCCTGCAGTTGTGGAGATAGCACCTTTCCTGTCGGGTTGTTTGGATAATTCAGGACAATCATTTTTGTGTTGGAGTTTATGGTCTGTTCAATCTGAGGGATTGACGGTTCCCAACTACTTTCAAGAGTTGTGTGAATCGTCCTTACTTTTACTCCTGCGTTTATTGCACAGTCCCGGTATGCAGGCCATGCTGGCTCGATTATGATTATCTCGTCGCCAGGATTCAGCAGCGTCGTTATTGCAAGATATACTGAGAATCTGCCGCCTGGCGAGACGAGAATGTTTTCTGGCTTGATCTCAACTGCGAATTTCTTTGAGGCATGTTTTGCTAGCGCATCTCTCAGCTGCGGCATTCCATGCGCCGGACCATATCTTACAAATCCCTTTTTGTATGCATCGCCGAGTGCGTTTTTGAGTGTCTTTGGAGGCATAAAGTCAGGCTCTCCGACCTCCATGTGGATGATCTTCTTTCCTTGTCGCTCCAGATTTTTTGCCTTCAAAAACATCGTAAGGTGTGTTTGCTTGCCGTCTGCCTGCACTTTGACTGATTCATTTAGAAGAAAGTTGAGGAATTTTTTGCCAATCGACTCATCAAGGCCAATCTGCTTGCACAGCTGGCTTACCTCTTTTCGTAGTTGTTCCTCTCTTGTCTCATCGAAGATCCCAAGGCCGCTGTTTTTCTTTAGCTCACCTATCTGCTTTGAGATCTCTGTTCTCTCTCTGAGCAGTTTGATCATCTGAAGCGTTATCTCATCTATTTTGTTTCGCAGTTGGTCGATGTTGGACATTTTACAGTACAGGTTTGATGAACCCACTCATGATTGCGTGATCTGCAAGCACCAATGAAACAAGCGAGTCGACCACCGGCGGAGCCCGCGGCACCACACATGGATCATGCCTTCCCTGCACCTGCAACGTAACTGCTTTTTTGGTCTTGATGTCCACCGTGTTTTGTTTTTTTGCAATTGACGATGCGGGCTTGAATGCCACCCTCATGACTATCGGCATGCCGTTTGAGAGCCCGCCAAGAATTCCTCCGGCGTTGTTAGTCTTTGTTATCACTTTGCCGTTTTTGATTAGATATGGATCGTTATTCTGAGAGCCAAACAGTTCTGAGCCGGCAAATCCTGAGCCAAACTCTACTCCCTTGACAGAAGGAATCGAATAGATTGCCTTGCTTATGTCCGACTCTAATGAGCCAAATATTGGCTCGCCTAAACCCACAGGAAGATTCACGGTGGTTGATTCTATTATGCCGCCAAGTGAGTCCCCGCTTTTTCTTGCGGCCAAGATCGCGCGTCTCATCTTTTCTGCGGTGTTCTTGTTTGGACACCTCACCTCATTTTCATAAATGTGGTTCTTCATTTTCAGCTCGAATTTTTCCTTCATTGTAATTTTGCCAATCTTGATTGTATATGAGTGAGTCTCTATTCCCATAGTCACCTGCAAAAGCTTCCTTGCTATCGCACCGCCCATGACGTGTGTTGCAGTGAGCCGCCCAGAGAACCGTCCGCCGCCCCTATAGTCGTTGAACATGTGATATTTTACAAGTGCTGGGAAGTCAGAATGCCCAGGCCTCATCTTGGTGACAAGGTCGTTGTAGGCCCGTGAATCCTGATCCTTGTTCCAAATTATCATCGCAATTGGTGCGCCCGTTGTAAATCCCCTAAAGACGCCAGAGAGAATTTCGACTTGGTCTCCTTCCTTTCTTTGTGTGGAGACAAGTGATTGGCCGGGTTTTCTTTGATCAAGCATTTTTTGTATGTCTTTTTCTTGCAGCTCAAGGCCTGCTGGGCATCCGTCCAGCACGGCGCCGACACACTTGCCGTGGCTTTCACCAAAGCTTGTCAAAACTAGTCTTTGTCCAATTGAGCTCCCGGGCATCAAATAAAAACCAACATGCGACGCTTATAACTTATTTCGTTGAGATTTTTGCTCCGACCCTTCTCATATCCTCAATAAAGCTTGGATAAGAAACATCCACTGATTCAGGATCCGAGACGGCGCAGTTGCCCACATACATCGCAGCAATACAAAACGCCATGAACAGTCGATGGTCCTCTTCTGAGTCAAGTGATGCGCCATGTAGCTCTTTTGGTGGATTTAGGATCATGCCGTCTTCTTTTTCTTGAATTTGCAGTCCGAGCTTTTGGAGCTCGCGTGCAATTATTGCAATTCTATCAGTCTCTTTGAAGCGGGCGTGCTTTACATTATACAGCTCAAGTGGTGACTCGCACTTTAGTGCCAAAATGGAAAGTGGCGGCAGCAGGTCAGGCGTATCTGCCAAATCGAATTTGCCGCCAACTAGCTTTTCTGGTGTCTTTACCTTTATTGCATTGTTATTTAGCGAGACGTCCACGCCGAGCTTGCCAAGGATGTCAATTATTGCCTCATCGCCTTGTGCAAGATCCCCAATTGAGACCTTGACGGTCAGGTTCGAACCCACCAAGACGGCTGCAGACAGCAATAGCGCAACGCTGGAAAAATCCGATGGAATGGTTATAGTGGTGTGTTTGTATTCTTGTGGCACTATTGTGTATTTTTTGTACGGTTCTACTTCTTGAACCTCCACTCCAAATTTTTTCATTGTTGAGATCGTCGCCTCAAGGTATGGCTTTGAGACAAGCTCAGAGATGATATTTACCGTGATTCCCTTTTCCATCAAAGGCCCTGCAATGAACAAAGCTGAGATGAACTGGCTTGATACATTTCCCGGAATTGTTATTTCGCCACCCTTCACCGGACCGATTATTGTAAGTGGCGGCTTGCCGTCATTTGACGAACATTTTGCACCAAGCGATTCCAATGCATCCAAAAGCGGCTTCATGGGTCTTTTTTTGAGACTTTCATCTCCGGTTAGGACTGTTTTTGCCTGCCTCAAAGACGATATTGCCGCTGCAATTCGGATCGTCGTACCAGAGTTTGACGCATCTAGCACGAGGTCAGTGTCATCGAATTTGTCTATTCCTTTTACTTTGAGAGTGTTACCAGCCTCTTGAATCTCGGCTCCGAGGCTTTTGCAGATCTCAATTGTTGCGTTTGTGTCCCGTGAACGGAGTGCGTTTTTTATCAGACTCTTTCCGTTCACCAAGGACGCCAAAAATATTGCTCTGTGCGTGTAGCTCTTGTTAGATGGACAGATAATCGTGCCGCTAAGCTTTGCTTGTTCTACCTTACAGTTCATGTACGTCTGCCTTTTTGTTGTTCACCGCTGCAGTGATTACTTTGCCTTCAAGATCTGAGAAGACCCTCTTTACGTTTGGGATGTTGTTCTTTTTTGCCACCGCTGCGACTGCAGGCCCGTTTCCGGACACAGACGCGCCAAGTGCGCCGTTCTCAACAAGCCGCAATATTACTTGAGGATCCGAATTTAGAATGTGCGATGTCGCAAGACCGTTTAGCACCATTGCGCTCCAGTATTCTCCCTCCTTAGCAAATCTCCACGCTCGCTCAAAGACACCAGACAGGTTTCTTAGTTTTTTGACGTTTCCACGCTTCCTTGATTTTGGAATGAATATGACTACACCCAAGTCGGTCGGTGTCTTTTGCATCTTTATTATCTTGCGCAATTTGTTGTCCGTGACAATGGTTCCACCAAAATAACATGCACATGCGTCATCGAATGCACCCGTCATACTCACTTTGGTTGCAAGTGAGGCATCGATTCCTGCATCCAAAACGTCGGCGTCCGAATACCGCGTCTTGAAGACTTTGTGACATGCAAGCGATACCACTGTAGATATCGCACTTGAACTCTTGAGTCCATAACCAGTAGGTATTTCTGAATTAATGCTTAGCTCAATTTTGTTTTTTTCTAGATCTCTTTTTGAGACGGAGAGTTCAATTACTTTGTTTATGAGTTGCGAGCTTAGGTTTTTGTTTTCCGATTCCACAGATATTCCACGTCCCTCAGAGACTTGCATCACTGCTTCCACTTTTAAGTCGATTCCAAGTGTTGCGCCCTTCCAGGTAGCTATTGCGTTCACAATAGAGATTGCGCCGTGTACACTTGCTTTTACCTGCATTCAAAATCCCCCAAGCAGAACTTTTTTCATCGCATCGTATGGTGCAGGTATCTTGTGCCATATCTCAAATGCAAGACAAGCTTGTCCCAAAAGCATCTCGTAACCATATATTACGGTGGCAGAATTTTTTTTGCTCTGTGTAATAAGGTCTGTGTTCATCGGCACATAGACAATATCGTACACTATATGCTCTGAGCTTATAGTATCAGTTGGAATTGGGCTCGGCTCCCCTCGCAATCCTGCAGATGTAGCGTTAACTACGAACTTGCATTTTGGCACTACGTCTGCTACGTTGGAAAGCAGCATCGCATCTGACTCTAGCCCAAGGCTTGAGGCAAATTTGGCAAGCTCCTCTGCTTTTTGCAAAGTTCTGCTTGTAATTATGATCTTTTGTGCTTTTTCCTTTGCAAAGCCAGCAACGATTGCTCTTGCTGCTCCACCTGCACCAAGCAGCAATACAGTTTGTCCGGAAATTGGGATCATTCTTTTCTTTATTGGTTCCAAAAAACCATCCATGTCAGTGTTATATCCAATGAGTTTGCCGTCGTCATTTGTTACCGTGTTTGTTGCACCAATTGTTTTGCATTCCTGACTTGATTCATCCAAAAACCTCATCATCTCTATTTTGTGTGGTATAGTTACATTAAATCCAGAGATCTTTATTCTTTTTAGCGATTCGATTCCTGCCTCTAGCTCGCCTCTTGGGATACGGTATGCTATGTAAGTGCAATCAAGTCCGGTTGCCTTAAAGGCTGCATTGTGAATGTTTGGAGAAAGTGAGTGGTCTATTGGATCTCCAATCACTGCGTATGTTTTAGCCATCTTTATTTTTGCAAAGCAAGGAGCGATTTAACTTCATCTACACTAAACTGACCTGGTGCAACGGCCTTTCCAAGCGAGACATACGTGTATGGGCTTCCAAGATTCATGCAAAGTAACCTAGAGATTCTTCCATAATCGCCCATTGCAAACGCAATCAGATTTGGATCTTGTTTTCTGTATAATGACAGAATGGTGGCTGTATCTTTGATTGAATTTGCAGTTGTAACTATTTTCACATGATGTGAGAATCTTCGCATCTTGCCAAGTTTTTGCAGCAAGGTGGTCACATTGGGTGTCTTCTTAAAGTCGTGCCACGATACCAAGATCTTTGTGTTAGTTTTTTTCACATATCTGAAGAGCGCCTTGTTTTTGGACAGCGTAGAAAACTCTATGTCAATTAAATATGGATTGTATTCCGCAATCAGTTTCAGAATCGAGATGCGTTCTTTTTCTGTGCCAGAAAACTTGCCGCCTTCCGACTTGGGACGTAGCGTGCACACGCACCTTTTGTGGTGTTTCTTTGTTTTTTCAAGCACGGATGGCACATCGGCCGGCTTGAGAAAGTCCAATCTAAGTTCCGCATAGTCTGATTTCTTTAGAGCCTTAAGTAGTGTCGAAGTTAATTTTGAAGGGCTTGATTCTGCCACACTGACGCATGTCTTGTATGCCATTTATTTTTCTAAAATATATTCGTCTGAGACTTCCATGCCGAAATGTCTTCCAGTTGCAGCTTTTGCATGCACAAGAACCGTGTCACCTTTTTTGAGATGCGTGACTGATACTAGGTGGCCTCCGGGTTTGACAAATCTGATTGTTTCAGCATCCTGTGCAATTATTCCGCCAACTTCGTCTCCTGTCTGGGCCTTTATCATCAACATAGGTCTTCTCTCTATTTTTGATCGTCCGACTGTTGCCCTTCGTGCATTTCCTTTAGAATCCACCACAAGCACTTCTGCGCCAGTTTCCAGCTCAGAAAGATATTTTGTGGTACCATCAGGCGAAAGTGTGTAACAGTGGACCGCTCCTGCATTCACTCTGAAGGGCCTTGGCGAAGTAAATGAAGAGCCGACAGATTCATTGTGAACCAAAAACAAAAAGTTTGATCTGCTTCCAATGAGCATTCCTTCGCCTTTGTGCAGTATTGATGCCGTATCAACACATACGCGTTCGCCGTCGCCTACTTCTTTGATTTCAATTATCTTTGCTTCCCTCAACTCGAACTTACTGCTGCCAAGGTACACCATTGCTTCCTTTACTTCAGAAATCGAGCTTGCTTCAAAGATGACTCCGTCTACTCCAATCTCCAAGATGGAAAACATCTTTCGTACCTCCTCTGGGGTCCTAGCTAGCGCAAAGATTTCAGTGTGCATTTTGTGCAGTTTGGCTATGATGTTCTCAAGTGGAATTATCTTCCAGTCCTTTACCTCAATTATTACAAAATCAAGCCCTTTTTTTGCTTCAACAAAGATCTTCTCAATGTCTGCGTTTGAGAGCACCTTGAACCTC
Organism: Candidatus Nitrosotenuis sp.; assembly: GCA_046292705.1. Taxonomy (GTDB): domain Archaea; phylum Thermoproteota; class Nitrososphaeria; order Nitrososphaerales; family Nitrosopumilaceae; genus Nitrosotenuis. The sequence continues at coordinate 18,164 of JBKBQK010000007.1, forward strand.
TTGCCCACCTTTTTGCCCTTTGGTCTTGGATCATCCTTTTCCAGTATGACGTACTTGGCGTTTGGAGACGGGTATATTGTGGCCAGCTTCGATTTTGTTCCAACTAATTTCGGATCCGCATAAACCGTCTTAACTCCTTCGTTTTCCAGCCCCATCAGAAATTTTGCAAGCTGTGACTTGATGACTTTGGGCAGAATTATTAAATCTCTATTTTTTTCCAATTTTCTTCTCTGCTTCTTTTGCTGATTCCTTTCTGAATATTATTCCTGCCAGTGCTTCGACCATTTGGTCTGGATGTTTGTGCGCAAATATGTTACGACCATAAGTGACACCCTTTGCTCCTGCCCTCATTGCGTCCTCTGTCATCTGTAAAACGTCTGCATCGGTCTTTGCCTTTGGGCCTCCTGCGATCACCACGGGAACCGGTGTGCTCTTTACAATTTTGGCAAACGAGTCAATGTTTCCCGTGTATAGTGTCTTTACAATGTCTGCACCAAGCTCTGCACCTATTCTTGCCACATGTCCCACTATTTCAGGATCGTGTGGATTCTTGATGTTCTCGCCGCGAGGGTACATCATTGCAAGCAGCGGCATGTTCCATTTGTGGCATTCCTCCGATATCTTGCCGAGCTGTTCGAGCATTTCGGGTTCTTCTTTTCCACCAACGTTGATGTGGAGCGAGACGCCGTCTGCGCCGAGTCGTAATGCTTCCTCAACGCTGCCACTCAGCATCTTTCTGTTTGGAGACATTGAAAGCGACGTGCTTGCAGAAAAATGAACCAATACGCCGACCCTTGATGGCTTTGGTAATGATTTGAGGATTCCTTTGTTAATTATGACGCTTGTGAGACCTCGAGTTTCACATTGCTGAATTATTGCTGCGGGGCTTGAGAGGCCTTCGATTGGACCACTGGATATTCCATGATCCATTGGTATGCAGAGCATCTTGCCCTTGCGGAGTATTCGGTCCATTCTGATTTGAAAGCCTGTGACCATAAGCGATCTGCGCTAGATGCCCCTATTAAAATTAAGGCTCGTAGCAAGACCTATTGGGTTTTGTAGTTATCGGCCAAGATTATGCATACAAAAATTCCGTTGCCCGAAACTACGTTTGCGCTGTGTCTTACGCCCTTTGGAATGAAGACTGTGGATGGTGAGGAGACGCGATAGGTCTCATCACCAAGCTGAATCCTGTAGGTAAGCTTGCCGCTTTCTGAGAGTATGAGATTGATTTCATCGCAATCATGTTTGTGCAAAAAGCTGTACTGTGGAAACTTTTTTTTCGAGTCAACGAAGTGGACAGCTACATGCGTGTTGGATTTTGGCACTAGTTTTTTGCTCAACATAGATAGGCGTTTGATTGGTGCTTTGCCGTGAAAAGGAAGTTTTGACAGAGATTCAGCTACACCTTTTTTGATGAATTTTCTGTATCGCCGCATAAGGTAAGATCGATTTGTTGCCTTAAAAGGTCTGTCGCAAAGTATGGAATGTCATATACAAAGAAATAAGTCAATTCGTCATATTAGAGAGTGTGCAAGTGGATAGAACATCTGAGTGGTTCGTTCCAAAGTTCGGCCCCAGATGGTTTAGAATCTGTGTTGGAATGTTGTTTTTGCCATACACTGGGATCATCATGTCTTTTGCGGCGTGGGGCTCACTTGCAGGGCCATTTGAGCTTGAGCGACTTGGCGCCATCTGTTTGATTTACTTTTTTGCACTTGGAGTGTCTGCGCATTGTCTTGATGCGATAGGAGGCAAGACCAAGCCATGGGGCGAGCTGCCAAGAAGACCTGTACTTGTTATCTCACTTTCAGCTTTGTCTGTTGCCTTTGCAATCGGCCTATACTATGCTTTTTTGGATTCACCGCTTTTGTTCCCAATTGGAGTCATTGAAGGATTTTTCCTATTTGCATACAATCTTGAATTATTTGGCGGCAGATTCCATAACAACGCATCTGTGTTGGTCTCGTGGGCGGTGCTGCCTATTTTTGCAGGCTCTGCGATTCAAACAAACACGATCTCGTACGAGGCAGTTTTGCTTTCTGTGCCATCTTGCATCCTCACATACATTCTGATAACAAACTCAAGAAAATACAAAGAGATGAAAAAGGCTGGTGCAGATCCAAGCCTCACACGCAAAAAGGAAATGGTACTCAAACTGCTCAGCTTCGGAATAATTTGTGGCACTGCAATCTTTTTTGTTGTGAGGCTATAAAGTCAGTTGGTACTGCCGACTATCATTGCAGCAGTATTCCATGTAAATGACTGCTCTCTGACAACGAGGCCGTTGTTTCTCATTTCCCTGCCATAATCGCTCAACCACGTACTTGATCTGATTAGCTTGGGCAAGCCGACAAATGCGTCATACCAGCTTGGTATGAACACGCCAACACCACGTAACAGTACAAAGTAATACTGCCAAAGACTCGATGCTGCTTTGTTTTTTGGATATGTAAAGTCGTGAAGGATTATTTTTCCTTGTTGTTTTAGGTGTTTCATGCACATTCCAACTAGGTTTTTTGCATCACAGTATTTTGGGATGTAAGACGACACGATACAATCAAACTTTTCATCCAAGCTCAGCTGCTCTGCATCTTGATGAATGTATTTGATGTTTTTGTATCGCGATGAATTTCTTTTTGCTACAGCTAGGTAGCTTGCAGAGACATCTACGCCAGTTATCCTAGAGTGTGGGAATTTACCTGCAATCATTCTTGTCAAAATGCCAGTACCACACCCAAGATCCAAAATCGAGTCGCGGCGTGTGATTTGTTTTATTATTTCATTTTTCCACAGTCTGTCTTTGCCAAAGGTTGTCCAGAATGCAATCTGCTCGTACGTTGCCGCAGTCTTGCCAAAAAATTTGGGCACCAGATTTTTTGGAGTCTCTTGTATCAACTCAATATCATTAGCTTCAAAGTGATTTAAAGTGAATCGCTCTGAATTTGAGATGAATTAGCAGTCAAGGAATAAATACTATGGAAAAACCATCAAACACAAATTGAGCCAAATCACTGAACAAATTCATCGCAGCGATATTGGCGATATTTTAGAAAACTCTCTTTGTGGCAAAAGACCATCAAAAAATGACATGCTCAGACTGCTCAGCTCAGATGACATCCACCTCATGGGCCTCGTTGCAGGTCATATCACACAAAAAAGATTCGGAAAAAAAGCTTCCTTTGTCAACAACATCATCTTAAATTACACAAATGTTTGCATAACAGACTGCAAGTTCTGCGCCTTTTACCGCTCTCCAGGACACAGTGAATCATACACCCTGACACTGGAACAAATCGAGGCTCGGGTCAGGACAGCTCTAGAGATGTTTCAGATAAGACAAGCGCTCATCCAAGGAGGGCACAATCCCAATCTTGGAATCGAATACTACGAAGATGCATTTAGAATGATTCGCAAAAAATATCCCCAAGTCGGAGTCCATGGCTTATCCGCATCAGAGATAGACATGATTGCTAGAGTGGAAAAAACATCTACCAGAGAAGTTCTCATGCGACTCAAAGATGCCGGCCTCCAATCTATTCCAGGCGCAGGTGCTGAGATCTTAGTTGATTCCGTCAAAGATATCATATCGCCAAAAAAGATCTCAAGTAATGAATGGCTCAGAATAATGGAGGAAGCGCACCAAATAGGACTTCCCGCATCGGCCACTATGATGTATGGTCATGTCGAGACAGTCAACGACATAGCAGAACACTTTGAGAAAATTGTAAAACTTCAAGAGAAGACTGGTGGCTTTATGGCATTCATTCCGTGGAGCTTTGAACCAAACAACACTTTACTGCAGCGACAAAACCGCACGATGTTTGGGGTTGGTGGTATGCAGCTACTCAAGATGATTGCAATATCCAGACTTGTCTTTGATGGCCTAATCGATCACATCCAATCATCGTGGCTCACAAACGGCGTCGGTATGGCTCAGATTGCGTTACAATATGGCGCAGACGACTTTGGCGGCACACTCATAGGTGAAGAGGTGGTCTCTTGCACTGGTGCTCGTTCTACTGAGCTTACAGGTCAAAAAATAATTGATGCTATTCACCAAATAGGATATCAGGTAGAAGAGCGCGATAATTTTTACAATCCAGTCAGGATGTACTAAATTCCGTAGCTTGCCCATCTAGAATCAACAAGCTTCTTTGTAGCCTCGTCAACTTCGACTTTTTCTTGGATTTCGCGCTCAAATCCTTCCTCTTTTGTCTTTTGTGTGGCATCGATTCCAAGCTTGGAACCCAAGTTGATCAACGGTGACGCAGGATCCAGAGTATCGGTGGGCGCATTATTGATTATCATAGTGTCCCTGGCAGGATCTGCACGAGTAGTGATTGCCCATATGACGTCATTTATGTCGTGTACGTTGACATCATCGTCCACTACGACGAAGATCTTTGTGAGTGCAAGTTGTCCGAGTCCCCACAACCCCATCATGACTTTTTTTGCCTGACCTGGATATCTCTTCTTTATTGAGATGATTGCAATCCCTTGGAACCAACCTGCGGGAGGCATTGAAAAATCAACTACCTCTGGTTGGAACATCCTAATTAGTGGCAGAAAAGATCTTTCAATCACTTTGCCGATGTAGGCGTCCTCAAGAATCGGCTTGCCCACAATCGTGGTAAGATAGATTGGTTTCTGTCTTCGCATCATTCCGGTTAGTGTAAAGGTGGGATACGGTTCCTTTGGGGTGTAGTA
>JBKBQK010000008.1:0-22871 GCA_046292705.1 Candidatus Nitrosotenuis sp.
TCGTTTTTTTGAGTCGCAAGTATGCCGACTCGTTTTCGTTGTTTCTTAAATAATCTGAACAATTTGGAAATCTCTGCATTTACTTTGTGGATTGGACCGTCGATGAGAATTATTTTTGCTTTTGGAGAATAATGTCTGTACTTCATGCCAGGCGATCTGTGAACTTTCTTGGTTGTCTTTCCCTCTACAACTGGATGGATCCTTATCTTTCCTATTGCCCTTTGAAGCTGCTCAAGTGTAACGCCACCAGGTCTGAGTAGTAGGGGTGTTTTTCCAGTTACGTCAATTACGGTGGATTCAATTCCAATCTTTGTTTTACCACCATCAATTATCAAATCAACCTTGCCAGCAAGATCCTCGAACACATGTTTTGCTGTGGTAGGGCTTGGGCTGCCAGCCAAGTTTGCCGACGGTGCAGCAATGGGTACTCCTGCCTCCTTGATCAAAAGCTGCGCAATTCTGTTTTCCGGCATACGAATTGCAACAGTATCAAGGCCGCCCGTAACTACTTTGGGCACAATCTCTGATTTTTTTAAAACCATGGTTAACGGACCAGGCCAAAATATGTCTCCCAACTTTTGAGCTATCTTTGGAACATCCTTTGCCAAAAACAGAACGTCGTCTTTGTCATAAATGTGAATTATGAGGGGGTTGTCTGCAGGTCTACCTTTTGCTTCAAAGATCTTTTTGACTGCTACAGAGTTTAACGCATTTGCGCCAAGGCCATATACCGTTTCAGTAGGAAAGGCTACCAACTTGCCGCGTCTGATGAGCTTTGCAGCCTCTCTTATTTTTGGAAGATCTGGTTTTTTTGGATTGATTTTTACCATTCTAGTACACATTGTCCGATTTTAGGAAACAACCCATGCAGCCATATTAACCAACAAACTCCAAGATCGAATTTTTAAGTCAACAGACTGTCCATCAGTTAATGAAGGCAGATCTCAAAAAAATAGCACTTGAGAGAATCGAAATCCTGCTAAAAGAGGCGCAAGCTAATGCCAAAAAAAATCCAGAGCTTGCCCAAAGGCAAGCAAGCCTCGCAAGAAAAATCAGCACCAAATACAAAATAAAACTCCCCTATGAAATAAGAATGCAGTTCTGCAAAAAGTGCAAATCCTTCATTGCGCCAGGTATAGATTCTAAGATCCGATTAGGCAGATCCGCACTCAAATCGATACGAATAACCTGCCAGTTCTGCCACCATACGTACCACAAAATCATCTCAAGTCCCAAATGATTATAAGACCTCTTACAAGTTTGTCTTTCACATGGCAAAAGTATACGATGTACCTGCAGACATTTTCATAACAAGACTAGCCGAGATACTAAAAAGTGAAAATATTGCCAAGCCAGAATGGGCATCATTTGTCAAGACAGGCTCGCATAAACAAAGACCTCCCCATGAAAGGGACTGGTGGTACAAACGCTGCGCTTCCATTTTCCGAAAGATATACCTTCACGGACCAATCGGCATCAATGACCTGAGAACCGAATACGGCGGCTCAAAGGCTGTAGGTTATGCGCTTTCTCACCACAGGGACGCAGGAGGCGCAATAATCAGAAACGCTATACACGAGCTTGAAAAGCTAGGCTACGTAGAAAAAGTCCAAGGAAAGGGCAGAGTAGTGACACACCAAGGAATGAAAAAACTTGACAGACTCGCATCAGAAATACTAAGCGAGCTTGCAGCACAAAACCCAATCCTGAAAATATATTCATAGTGACATACTATGAGCTATGAACCAGACGAACCAAATCCTCAACGCGACGCCCAGATTGCAGCACAAAAAGAACTCATCTTAAAGCAGCTTCTCTCTTCTGAAGCAAGACTGAGACTAAATAACATCAGAATGGTAAAGCCAGATCTGGCCGCACTAGTCGAAAACTATTTGATCGGAATGGCCTCGCAGGGACGGATCAGCTCCCAAGTTTCAGACGAGCAGCTAAAACAAATCCTCATGTCAATTCAGCAACCAAAACGAGATTTCAAAATTAACAGAAAATAGCTCAAAGAAAATATAATTAGGGGTTACTATTGAATCCAAACCATGAAGGCCGTAGTTTATGAAGAATATGCGCCGGATGATAATTATGCTAAAATCCTCAAAGTAAAAGAAATCACTGATCCAAAACCAAAACCAAACGAAGTTGTTTTCAAGGTAAAGGCAGCGGCGTTAAACTATAACGATATCTGGGGAATGCGAGGACAACCAATCGCAGTACCACTACCGCACGTCTCAGGCTCTGACGCAGCAGGCGACGTCATTGCAGTAGGAGAAGACGTCACGACAATCAAGGTAGGAGACAGAGTCGTCTCTCACTCTAACATGTCGTGTCGTGTGTGTAAGGCGTGCACCGACGGACGCGAATACGACTGCACAAAAAGAACCATCTGGGGATTCCAGACGGGTCCTACATGGGGAGCTTATTCTGAGATAACTCACCTGCCTGAGGTAAACGTAGTCAAGATACCAGATGGCGTATCATATGATGAGGCTGCAGCAGCTTCTATGACTATTCTAACAGCATGGCACATGCTAGTCGGAAGAGCCAAGATAAAGCCAGGCCAGACCGTGCTCATCATGGGCGGAGGCTCCGGCGTAGGCACATTTGGAATCCAGATTGCAAAACTATATGGCTGCACAGTCATAGCTACTGCAAGCGGTGACAAGCTCGACAAATGCCTCAAGCTTGGCGCAGACTATGCAGTGGACCACAGAAAGGAAGACTGGAGCAAAGAAGTATTTAAAATCACCAAAGATATCGCAAAATCTACGGGCGGAGTGCCCGGAATCGACGTAGCATTCGACCACATAGGCCAGACCCACTGGAACCCGCAACTCACATTACTCAAGTACGGCGCAACACTGGTGACATGCGGAGCAACAACCGGATACGACGCAAAAACAGATCTCAGACACATCTTCTTCAAGGGAACAAACATTCTTGGCTCAACTCAGGGAACAAGGGCAGAGCTCGAAGACGGATTGTACTGGATGGGAAAAGGAAAGATAAAATCAGTAATTGACTCTGTGTGGAGCTTTGAGCAAGCAGCACAAGCTCACACCAAGATGCTGACAGGCAAAGGACTCTTTGGCAAAATCTTGATGAAACCTGAAGGCGCCTAAGTCTTTTCTATGTCAAGGCTTTTTCGCAGCCTTTTATTTGTCCCAGGAAACAACCCACGCTTTTTAGAAAAGGCAAAGACTATTCCGGCAGACATAGTTTGTTTTGATCTTGAGGATTCCGTACCAGACGCCGAGAAAAAAACCGCTCGAAGTTTAATCAAGGACGCACTCAAGCTCAGATCGTCTTACACTGCGGACGTTTACGTGCGAACGAATTCTCCCGCATCGGGCAAGATCCCAGACGACCTGAAAGAAATAGTGCAAAGGGGGCTCGATGGCATAGTCATTCCCAAGGTAAACGACACAGCAGAACTACTCAAAATTCAAAAGATTGTATCAGGCCTCGAAAAGAAGCGAAAGCTTGGAAAAATTCCACTGATGCCTTCGATCGAATCTGCGCGGGGCGTTGTCAACACATATGAGATTGCCTCCTGCAGCAACAGGGTCGAAGCAGTCGTATTTGGCGTATTCGACCTCCTAAACGACATGGGAATCGAGTACACAAAGCAGCCGGAAGGCGCCAAGTACGCAAGGGCCAAAATACCGCTTGACGCAAGGGCCGCAGGTGTATATGCAATAGATGCAATCTGGCAGGACCTAAAGGATGTGGAAGGCCTAAAACAAGACTGCATAATTGGCAAGAACCTTGGGTATGTCGGAAAAAGCATCATACATCCTGACCAGATCCAAACGGCGCACGAGGCGTTTGCGCCAAACAATGCAGAACTGGAATGGGCAAAAAAAGTCTGCGACACATACCTTGAATCGACCAAGAGGGGCAGAGGTGCAACGGTGGTGGAAGGAAAGATGATTGACGAGGTTCACTACAAGCGGGCAAAGGCACTTTTGGATCTGGCAAAAAACAATTAACATTGCAAATTTGGGGATGATCTATTGAAGATCTATCTTGTTGCAGCATGCGTGATGGTAGCATACTTTGCACTTGCGGTATTTGTGTTTCCACAAACATACCAAAACATCGCAGCCGTTCATCCGCGACCTGTACTTGATGTCATCTTGTCTGCACAACAAATAACACTTGGCGAGTCGTTTGAAGCAGAGATCACGGCGTACAACAACGGTGATGCTGCAGACTTGCAGATAGTCACAGTAGCGTTTCCGCAAAACGACGATCTGGAGAACATCAGAGTGGTATCGTATGATTTTCTACAGTCGCCAAGGATGATACAAAAGGGCCAAGAGGTGGGCTCAGAGTATACTGCAGGACAAAGGACAACTCTAACTAAATACCCATTCATTGAGGCATATAGCAGGCCATCAAAAAGCGGTGATACCTTCAAAATAACGTTGCAAATCACCCCAAAGGAGGCAGGCCTCTTCAAATTATATGCAAAGACCGTTGCAATGCCGCACGTCGACGACGAATCACATTTTCCAACACATGGGCTGCAGGACCAGCAAAATGAATTTGTGCAGGAGCACATAGTAAAGGTTGTGAAGCAGTAATGAAAAGACAACTTGAGGCTGCAGGTAACCTCGACTACCCAAAATTGATACTTGCAGGCAACTTTGTCGTAAGCCTTGGAATAATTCTGGTTACAAGTGGGGGAAGCTGGGACATCACAAACCACATACTCAACAAGCCAGAGACATTTTTTGTTCCGCCACACCTGGCACTTTACACCGGCGTTGGAATAGCACTATTGGGATTTTCAATGCTGCTTTTCAGCTGGAGCAGATCAGGCAGGCCACAAAGATTCAGGGGAGGAATCAAGATCAGCAGCATCGGCATGACACTTCTTTTGGCAGCAGGGCCGGCAGACTTTGTGTGGCACTCTAATTTCGGACTCGACGGCCTGCTCAGCCCACCACATCTTGTCCTGATATCTGGAATGATACTTACAAGCGTCGGCGCACTGGCAAACTCTGCAAAATACGTAGCTGACTCGCAAAATCTTGGCATGCCGTTGATTGTGGTGTCGCTTTTGCCGGTCTGGTTCTCTGTAACAGGCCTGTTTTACTCGTTTTCACTTCCTTTTTCGGATACTGATTACTTTGACTTTAATCCACATCCGGTATTTGCTGCGTCATTTGCAGCGGTATCGTACCCATTTCTCATCTCTACAATGCTTGTTCTTGCTGCATTGTTTGCGCAAAATCGATTTGGTGTTGCAAGCATAGTAGGGGTCTCGTTTTTGGGAATGATGACGCTCACAGCAATAATACCAAACGATTCGCTAATCCACACGATTCCGTTTTACTTGAGCAGTATGATCCCGATCATGCTTGGCGATGTTATTGCATCAAAAGCTACTGGTGCAAGACGCCTGTACGTTGCAGGTGGAGTTTTTGGAAGCGTCGCTTTTTTCATGTATTACCCCCTGATCACTTACACATACAACGAGATTCTGTGGCACAAAATCATCTGGCCTAGCCTGACGGCGCAGGTCTACTTCGAAATGCTCCCCATCATATCGCCAATACTTGCAGGCGTAGGTGCAGTCGCAGGGATGTTTGGAACCAAGTTTGCAAAAAAGATTGCAAGAAAATAAGCTACTTGAGGTTCAGAGGGATGCTGCCAGAACCCCATGGCTCTTTTACATTGAAGACGTATTGTTTTGCTGGGTCGAATTTGAAATCTATATAGCTGCCATATCCTATGGCAGGGCCAAAGAGCATGTTGAAGAATCTTGAACCACTTGGTTTGAGTACTATTTGACCGCTGGTAAAATCATTGGCAGAATATTTGTAGGTGGTAGTGCCAACTGAGATGTCATAGTTGCACACTACAGGTTCCGTGCAATATAGGGTAATGTTGTCATTTGATCCGATATTCTCAACTAGAAATTTCAAGTTGACTATGTTTTTTCTGCCACTCTTCTCAACTGTGACACCCGCATAATAGAAGGTAACTGGCCCTATCACATGCTTTGTTGATTTTGATTTGAATTCATCAGACTCACTGCTTGTTCTGAGCGCTTTTTCATATTCGTATTGTTCGCGTTGTGTTTCTTTTTGTTTGCATGAAGCTAATTTTTCTTCTAAGGAACCTGAGGCTGCTAGTTGTGTTTTTTGCCCAATTACCATTATGCCGTTTTTTATCAGAAACTGTATGCCCTGAATAAAATCACTGTCGGAGATGGTTCCATCTGCCCACCACCTAGCATTATTCTTCACCCATGCAGGTATCTCTTGTCCACTTGCATATTACAAAAAGAAAGTAGCAACCAACAAAATCAGAAGTGTCGAGATTGCCCGCATCAACATCTTTTCTCATTTTCTACATAAAAACCAAAGTAAAACCACCATATCCGTTAACCTTCACGTCTGAAGCCAACTCATCATTTTTTTATTGGTATTAAATTAGATTGGTTGTATGGTAAACCTGTATGAAGAAGCGGCAAACAATTTCTTGGAATTATCAAGCCAGCAAAGGCTACAGATCATATTCAAGCTCTTGGAGAAAAAATCAAAGGTCACTACAATGGCAAAGGAAATAGACGCCACATCGCAAGAGGTACACAGAAATTTTGCACGACTCGAAGACGGCGGTTTTATCGCAAAAGACCTAGACGGTTATTACGCACTCACCACATACGGCAAGACAATCTGCTCTCAAATACCGTCAATAATTTTTCTCTCAGAGAACAGAAAATACTTCGAGGATCACAACTTTGGCGACATTCCTCCAAAATTCATAATGAGAATAGGACAACTAGCAAACTCGCAGCATATCAAGGGCGTCACCAAAATATTGGAACAGTGGAAGTCAGTCTACAAGAACGCAAACGAGTACATTTACGAGATGCTAACAGAAATACCGCTTGACATAATCGAGCCGAAGGTAAAAAGAATCGAAAAGGGAATCAAGTTTAACTATATTCTGGCAGAGTCGACAATAGTGCCAAAAGGCAGAAAGAAATTACTGCAAAAACTAAACTATGACAAGCTCATCGAAAAGGGTCTAGTCGAAAGAAAGATGAGAAAGACTATTCAGACTTCAATCGTTCTCAATGAAAAAGAAGCAACGATATCGTTTCCCAATATAGAGGGGGAACCTGACATAACAGAAGGATTCTACAGCACGGATCCAATGTTTCATGAATGGTGTCTTGATTATTTCAGGTACTGCTGGTACGAGTCAGAACCATTCCAAGAAAGTAAGCTAAAGGAATTTTAAAAAAGAAATGTTTTCCTCGATGGTTGCTAGGAAGGCGCCGATTCCTGCACTTACGCCAACGCCGAGGACAAAAAACAGCGTATCCAAAGCAATGACTTTTCTGAATGGGGCTAGAACATGGTAGTTCCAGCGAGTTTGTTTTGTTTCCACGACTATATGCATTCATAATTGATAGGCTGTAGTCAGCTGATCATATAACAAATAAGCTAATACTTTGTTAGCATGTAAGCTCGATTTTTCCATAAAAAGAGGGTTTAGGGGATCTACTAGTCATCTTCGTCATCTCTGTCGCTCTTTTTTTGTTCTTTTTTCAACTCTTTTTGTTGTTTTTTTATTTCCTTTTTCAATTCTTTGATGTCGTGTTTCAGCTGTTTTTCAGCTTGTTTTGTGTCATTTTTGAATGACTTGATTTCGCGCTTGATCTCTTTTACATCCTGTTTTTCTACTAAATTGGCCTTTTTTGCCTCTTTGAGCAGCAACTTGGTGGTCTCTCTGAACGTTTTGAATTCTTGCTGGAACTGCTTTCTCGCCTCCTTGTATTTTTCCTTTATCGATTGGAGTGCCTCGCGGCAGTCGTCTTTTATCCCCTTTCTTTGTGTCGCGTTTGCGTTTCTTACTTTTTCATTACATTCTTTGATTATCTTCAGAGTCTCTTCACGCTGCTTTTTGACCAATTCGTTTCGCTTGTGCACAAAATCGGAGACTGCTTGCCCCACGTTATCTTTAGGTGTGAGTTGAGTGAAGGTCTGGTTTGTCGTCTTTGTTACATTTGCCGAGAAAGCTCCAAGGCCTACGCCGTTCCATGCAGCTATGCGATAGGTCTGCTGGTGTTGTGGCAGCAGACCTGTGTCCAAATACGTAGTTTGGTTGCTGCCTGTATTTGCTACTAAAACCGTGCCGTTTCTTTGGATTTGGTATCCAGTTACTGGGCTTCCGCTGTCGTCGGACGGTGCATTCCAACTCAGCTTTAATGAGGAGCTAGATACTGCCGTCACGGCCAAACCGGTGGGCGCACTGGGAGTTCCATGGGTAGTGACAGAAGCTGTATTGGAGGGGGCACTTGTGCCTACCGGATTGAGCGCAGATACCCTATATGAATAACAAAAATCGCTTAGTAGGCCTGTACTTGAGAATGAGGTGCTAGTGGTTGTGGTATTTTCAACAATGACTGAAAATATTCCGACACAGCCAACGTCTTGCTCGATTTTGTATCCGTTTACGCCGTTTTCAGTGCTGTTTTGTGGTGCAGCCCAGCTCAAATTGATCTGAGAGCCAGATACTGCTTGAGCGGTAAGGTCTGTCGGAGGAGAGGAGACTGCAGTCTGTGCCAGCGCATGCTCTAATGGAACTGCGAGAGTTGCTACAAGTAGAATCAGTGTGATTCCCGCTATCTTCATTGAGAAAAAACTCACTTTTTCCCTTATAATGTTCAAGTAGAAATTCTACGAGTGACTTTTTTGCATCTTGCGCTTGGAGATAAACGAGCTTCCAAGAAGCAAGATGTTTCGCTTTCGTTCCTTGAGCCTGCGAATGGAATATGGAAGCCAGTTTGTGCCGTACGGGATGTATTCTGCAAGAGAGAAGCCTTTTTTGAGAAGATCGGGTTTCAGCTCATCTCTGATGCCTCGGAGCATCTGGAATTCAAATTTGCGGTTGTATCTTCTTGCCAGCTTTATTGCAGTTCCGATCATCTTGGCATCGTGCGTGGCCACTCCAAACTCGTTGCCTTTTTGAAACAAAATCTTCAGCAACTTCAGGTAGTTTTGATCAACATCATGTCTTGTCTTGAATGCAATGCTGCTGTTCTCTTTGTAGGCACCTTTGACAAGCCGGATTTTTGCGCCCACCGAAAGCAGGTCTATGAGGTCTCCTTCGGTTCTTTTGAGGTTTGCTTGCAAAGCTACACCTAGTCTTTCGTATCTTGCAAACAGGTTTTCGTACAACTGGATCGTCTCGTCTGTGTGCTCAGATGATTCCATGTCGACCCACACGAAGGTATGTGACAAAGTGGCAGCTTTGATGAGAGCCTCAAAGTTCTGCAGGCATTCCTTTTTGCTTCTCGACATGCCCACCTGGGTGGGCTTGACTGAGATGCCTGCATGCAGGCGCCACTTTCTAAATGACTGCATGATGGTCTTGTATTCGTCGATTGTTTTTTCTATCATCTGATTTGAGGTGTGGTATTCGCCCAGTTTGTTGATGATTACACCCATGCCGTTTCTGTAGGCGTCTTGCGCAGCAGACAGTGCATCTGAGACTGTATCGCCGGCGATCCACTGTTTTGCAACACCAAACAAGATCTTTTCCATTAAGGTTGATGCCAATGCCAACCATTTGCGCCACCACCGTAAAAATATTGAGAGGGACGGTTCTCAAAGTTGAGAATCGATCTCGGACTTAAAATCAATGCCAATCAAGAAAGGTGCATGGGCAATGCGCTCGAACAATCCATTTCAAATTTCACCGACAAGTCATTTGTAATTCAGGAGGGAAATCAGTTCGTGTCTGAAGGTGTAAGAAAAATGGAGGAGCACGGAATAGACAGTCTGCTGATCATGAATAACAACGACATAAACGGCATTGTCACACACAGAGACATTCTATTTGATGTTGTGGCAAAAGGAAAGGATCCCACAAAGACAAAGCTAAAAGAAATCATGCGAACACCGCTTGTCACCATAAGCAAAAACGCCACAGTACAAGACGCAATATCGGTGATGAGCAAAAACAACGTTCGCAGAGTCGTCGTCATGGACAACAAAGTACCTGTTGGCATCGCATCGCAGAAGGTCTTGGTGGGAAATATTGCAAGACAAGCAATAGTTTTGCCGGAGCTTGAAATTCCTAACAAGATCAAGTGCCCGTATTGCTCTTCGATATTTGATGACAAAAAGTTGCTATCTTCACACATAGATAACATCCACATAGGAAAAGGTCTCTTTGAGGGCAACCTTGCAAGGGCCGAAGAGTTGGGAACGATAAACCCACCATCCGAATTTCCAAAGACGTTATAGTTAAGACAAAAACCTGCTTTGCAAAATGAGCTTGAGCGTGCTTATTAGGCCAGACTATAGAAAACAAAAACTCGCAAAAATCCGCCAAATCTTTGTTAGCTGGCAAATTTCTCCTAATTCCATATATTAATTCGCCAGCATAGTATGGCAGATCACCGATTTCTTCCAAATGGGCCTTGATGATCACTTAGGCAACACTTGCATTCTTTTTTGTAACATTCCTCCACCATTTCGTGGCCACAGCTGCCACAATCACATCGTTTGCCTGCCATACAATATAGGCGCGACAATTTCTATTAAAACAGACTATGATTATCAACGTTGAATCTGTTCCCCAAAAGAATCATTTTATACCATATCAGCACTCTGCTAGCTGGAATTGTTTACAGGCATAGTCGAAGGTGTCGGCAAGGTGCTCTCGCTGAGCAAAAACACCAACAGAAGGAGCGCAGTAAAGATGACAGTGGATCTTGGCAAGAATGCAAAAGGCCTCAAGATAGGCCAAAGTGTTGCACTCAACGGTGTCTGCCTTACGGTAACTGGGATCTCAAAATCAAAATGCAACTTTGAGATGATAGACGAAACAACAAAGAAGACTGACCTTGGGAACCTCAAGGTGGGCAGCATTGTCAACATAGAAAGAAGCCTCAAGGTGGGGGACAGGATGGAAGGCCACTTTGTTCTAGGACACGTAGACGGCGTAGGCACAATAAAAAAAATCGAAAAAAGGCCAAAGGAGATCAAAGTCTGGTTTGAGATACCAAAACACCTCTCACGGTTTGTAGTGCAGAAAGGCTCAATCGCAATAGACGGCATAAGTCTAACCGTAGTCGATGCAAAAAAAAATCTGGCATCAGTATGTCTTATTCCGCACACAGTTGAAGTGACAAACTTTCAAACAAAGCGGGTCGGCGACAAGGTTAATATTGAAACCGACATTTTAGGTAAATATCTTCTAAAACACGAATGAATTATTACTAATTTAGTGGTAATTACTAATTTTTTAGTAACCTTTATTATTCATGCAAAATTAATTTTAAGCATGACTCTTCAGGACGCCATATCCTCACTAAAACGCGGCGAATTTGTGCTACTGTATGATTCAGGCGGACGCGAAAACGAGGTGGATATGGTAGTGGCCGCACAGTTTGTGACACCTGAGCACATCTCAAGGATGCGCCAGAATGCAGGCGGGCTCATCTGCCTTGCAATAAAGGACTCTTTTGCAAAATCTCTTAACCTAAAATACATGCACAACATACTTTCTAGGTCTTCTGATTTGGATGCTGACTCTAAGCAGATGATCATGGGTACTGCACCGTATGGGGACCATCCGACATTTTCGATCTCAATTAACCATAGGCAAACCTATACTGGAATCACCGATAGGGACAGGGCCCTGACAATCAAGGAAATGGCAAATATCTACCACACAGATGATCCAAAAAAAGAATTTGTCTCGTCATTTACGACACCGGGGCACGTACCACTACTTTTGGCATCAAACGGCCTTCTTGCAAGCAGGCAGGGGCACACGGAAATGTCTGTGTATCTAGCGGAGCTTGCAAAGCTCACACCGGTAACTGCAATATGCGAGATGATGGACTCGCAAACCTATTCTGCACTCACAGTGGAAAAGGCACAGAAATTTGCAAGGGAAAACGCCATACCCTTCGTCGATGGCAAAGAACTCCTTGAATTCTCAAAGGTGCACTGATTTTGAATATTGCAATAGTCACGGCGGAGTTCAACGAGGAGATAACATCAAGAATGCTCCAGGTGGCGCAAGAAAAGGCAAAGGCACTCAAACTGAATATCAAATATTCGTGCAAAGTTCCAGGGGCCTATGACATGCCGCTGATAGTTGACGCCATTTTGAAAAAAAACGACGTAGACGGCGTAGTCACGCTTGGTGCCATCATAAAAGGACAGACAAAGCACGACGAAACCATAGCGAACGCGACTGCCAAGGCGCTTACTGAGCTCTCAATTAGGCACCAAAAACCGGTCTCGCTTGGCATAAGCGGCCCTGGAATGCAAGAAAGACACGCACATGCACGAATCAGGCCTGTGGCAGAGCGGGCAGTCGAAGCAATTCTCAAGGTGTCAAAGGAGCTTGAAAAGATTCGATGATCCAGCTTACCATAGTAAAAATAACAGAGTACGGGCCGTGGACGCTGACGCTTGGCTCAGACAGGGAGCATAAATTGCAGATGCTGCAGGCAAACCTGTACAGAGATCTACAAAAACTCTTCTCAGAGAAAAACTGTCTTGTGTTCTCCAATCGATTCGACGAGTTTTTTGTGATCACAAATGGCCTTACACTTGAAGATCACATTGAAATTCAGCAAAACTTGGCAAAATCATCTAGCCTCAAAATGTCTATGTCAATTGGGCATGCAGACAATCCGTTTGATGCGAATCTGAAGGCGTACGAAGCAAAGATGAAGCCAGTCGTCTTGGATCAAGAAAACACAATCTACGGATTTGTCAACGGAGAGGTAGATCAGAAAGTAACGATAATGCATTTTGATGTGGAAGACATCACATCAACAAGAAAAACAAAGTCTCCCTACGAGATCTCCTCGATTATTTTCAAACTGTATACGACAATGTCTGATTTTTTTATGTCGAAAAAATCTCTTGCGTTTTTTATGGGCGGGGACAACTTTATGGTAGTAGGCACTTCTGACGCAAAAAAAGACTCACAGGAATTCTTGGAGCTGGCAAAAAAAGAGTTCGGAATCACATTCAACTGTGGAATAGGGACAGCAAGAACCGCAAGGGAGGCAGCCAAGCTTGCAACCAACTCACTTGACACAATTAGGGAAATCAGAAAGACAGGAAAAGAAAAACCAGCCATATACGAAATGTCATGCTTTTAAGAAATGTCAGCGTTCTGTACGGCAAAAACCTAGAGTACATTCCATCTGCAACCTTGCAGACATCAAACGGCCTTTTTGTAAAACAGTCTGGTAGAAAGGGCGGCGTTGACTGCCAAGGGCTTTTACTTGTGCCGGGTTTTGTAAACATGCACACCCACATAGGTGATTCCATAGGAAAAGACGTGGCACTAAAGGGCTCAGTGGACAACAAGATACATCCCATGTTGGGCGCAAAAAAGAGAATTTTGAGCAGCTCAAGCTCTGAGCATCTTGCAAATTTTATGAAAAACACCTGTCATTCCATGCTCAAAAAAGGGATTACTACCTTTGTTGATTTCCGAGAAGGCGGCCTGGGGGGCATAATGATGTTAAAAAAGGTGTTGGAGGAAGTGCCAATTCGAGGAGTGATCCTTGGTAGAGTAGAGTATTACCAGGACAAAAATCAAATCAGAAAAAACACACCATTGCCGACTGAAAGAAAAAAAGAACTAGAATCAATCCTCAAACACTGTGACGGCATCGGAATTAGCGGGCCAAATGAAAACAGCGATTCTGTTTTGTGGACATACTCTAGGACAAAAAAGATTCGGGCTATACATAGCGCGGAAACACAAGAAAGCTCCACTGTCTCAAAGAAGATGACAAAAAGATCAGAGACTGCTAGGGCGCTTCTTGCAAAGCCTCATTTTCTGGTGCACATGACGTATGCCTCAAGATCCGATTTGAGTGCGGCGGCAAAAAAGACACGCGGCATAGTGGTGTGTCCAAGAGCAAACGCATCACTTGCAGAAGGAATTCCAGACTTTGCGTCTATGCAAAAAAACGGCTGCACAGTTGCCATTGGAACAGACAACGTAATGATAAACTCGCCAGACATGTTCAGGGAGATGGATTATGCATGGAAAGTGCATATGGGGTTGCACAAAAAAAGACTCGACCCAAAACAGATACTGAAAATGGCAACAGTAAACAGTGGCATACTACTTGGAAGAAAAATCGGTTCAATTGAGCCAGGATATGTCGCAGACGGCATATTCTTTGAGAAACACGCACTTGATTTTGAGCCAATGTTCAACCCGCACGCCGCAATAGTGCACAGGGCATCCGAATCTACAATAAGGGCAGTCATGGTTGGAGGCAAAATAGTTTATGGTAAAATCTAGGCCACACATAATTCTGAGCGCAGCAGTCTCACTTGATGGCAAAATAGCCACAAAGACTGGTGATTCAGAGATATCCTCAAGGAAGGACAAAATACGTGTGCACAGACTGCGTGCCAGATCCGATGCAATACTTGTGGGAAAAAATACGGTCAAAAAAGACGATCCACTACTTACGGTGCGGTATGCAAAAGGAAAGAATCCTACTAGAATCATTCTTGATTCACGCGCAGAAATCTCTACAAGCTCAAAGATAATCAAAACTTCTCAACTGATTCCTACAATCATCGCGGTCTCAAAGAATGCACCAAAGAAGAATCTCTCAAATCTTGCAAAATATCCAGTCAAGATAATAACTGTCGGAAAAGACAAAGTCGAGATAAAAAAACTCCTAAAGATTCTCTACAAACAAGGAATCGGCACCATCTTACTTGAGGGCGGGGGAACAACTAACTGGGACTTTGTAAGCAAAGGGCTTGTAGACGAAGTAGTAGTTACGATATCGCCATGTCTGATTGGTGGCATAGCCGCGACCACTCTGGTGGAAGGGGCGGGATTTACAAAGATTGCCAATTCAATGAAACTAAAACTAAGAAAAGCCGTTCGTTATGACGGTGAAATCGTGCTACACTATCAGAGGTGACGACGCATATCGTTTCTTATCTCGGTGATTTTTGATTCTAGTGCCTTTTTGAGCTTGTCGTTTTTCTTGAGATTTACGACGCTACCGCACCTTGGGCACTTGAAGAACATCTCAAGTGCTGTCTCAAATGTAATCCTCGGACAGTCCTCGTTGCCGCAGTGATAGAACTGAGATGAGTTCTCATAATCGAGCCTTTGTTGGAGTCTGTCTGCAATCTTTTTTTTCTGGTTTTCGATAAAGTTCTCTACTTCGTCTTTTCTTGAGCGCCACCTGTAGACAAACCAGCCCTTTCGTTCATCCTTTACGCGAATTCCCGTGATGAGGGCCTTTCCAAAAAGGTCGTAGAGCACCTTTCTTACCATGTTTATTCGAAGTCCAGTTGAGCTGGCAATCTCTTCGTCGGTTGCGTCTTCTGCTTTGAGTAAAGCGCGAGCTACTTTGAGATATTCGTCGCCTCCAATCATTGCAGCAATCCTAACAAATGGATCTTCGTATGACTCGACCAATAACTCCGGTTGAGTTTTGGCCATAATTAATCAATCGCTTTTTGCTATGACTTTTTTGCCTTTCTTGCTTGGGACTATCTCCAATCTTGCGTTACTGTACTTAACATTAAACTGTTTTCCATTTTGAATCCTATCCAAAATTATTGCAAGCGCACTGATTTCGGAGTGTGGCTGGTTTCCCACGGCAACGTTGTAATCTGCGTAGTCGTAGACTTCACGCGGAACTTTTTCTGCGCCCACGACAACTAGAATCTCGTCTTCATTTCTCAGTTTTTCTTGCACGTAGTTTACGTTTTCACCGTACATCGTAAGGTGGACGATCTTTGCGGATTTTTTCTTTGTTCTTAGGATCTTTTTCCAGTCGTCGATGAATTCTAACTCAAATCCTCCGCCCCAAGACCGGTTCACCTTCTCTAGCGTATCTTTGATTTCTGGGTTTACTTCGTTCATGAATATCTTTGATGCACCAAATGCTCTTGCGACAAGCGCTACGTGGGTAGTAACCCTGTCATCTCTGACAAGTCGTTGGCCGATTCTTAGCACTTCAATCTTCTTCATAGAATTTTGCCAGATCTTGTTTTGTTGTGATCTCTTTTATCTGCTGCTTTGATGTCTCAAGCATCTTACTTATGAGCTCAAGCAGCTTTGATGTGTTTTCTCCAGTAGCTGCAGATATTGGAACCCATTTTTTACTATCGCCAATGCCTACAAATTCGGCCCTTTTGACAATGTCTTCGGGGCCTATCAAATCGGATTTGTTGAGCGCAAAAATGACACGTTCTTGGTCTACGTCAAGATCAGATAGTGTCTTGAGGCAACTTCGAAATTTTTTCTTTAGTTCCAGCTCAGAATCACTTACATCAACTACAACGACTACAACGTCTGCGTACCGGAGCTCCTCAAGTGTAGACTTAAAGGCCTCGATCATGTAAGCAGGAAGCTTGCTGATAAAGCCAACAGTGTCTGATATCAGTACAGGTTTTTTGTTGATTAAGATCTTTCTCGTAGTAGTAGAAAGTGTCGTAAACAGCTCGGGACTTTCCACCTTGGTTTCGCCAGTCAGGGTGTTAAACAATGTGGTCTTGCCAGCCGACGTGTAACCTGCAAGTGAGATTGTTTTGAGACCTATTCTCCTCCTCGCTTCTCTGTGTAGGGCCCTCTGCTTTCCAGTCTTTGCAAGCTTTGATTTTACACTCTTCATTCTGTTTTGGATGTCGTTGTAGTACGTGTCGACTTCGTACATGCCAATCCCCATAAAACCCGGTTGCTCTCCCATCTTTGCGAGTCGGACCTTTTCTTTTGCCCTAGACATTTCATAGCGGAGCTGTGCTAGTTTGATCTGAAGGTGTGACTCGTAGCTTGACGATCTTTTTTCAAATATCTCTAAAATCAGAGACTCGCGATCGAGTATGTTTATTTTCAGCTTTGATGCTAGGTTGTAGCTCTGACTCGGCTTGAGCACCTCGTCATAAATTATGACGTCCGGCCTTATCTTAGCTACAAGTTCTTTGAGCTCTTCGACCTTCCCCTCACCAATTCCATATTTTGCCTTGTTGAGAAACTTTTGCCGTAGCATTTTTGCCACTTTGTAACCGGCCGCCTCGCACAGTCCCAACGCCTCTTTTACAGTGTCTTCGTTGTCATAAGTAATCAAAACTGCAGTCTGTGTCATGGCAAGGCCCTTTAGAATCTAGGTCTTCTTAACATCTTTTCTATATTCATGTTTAGTACGATTTCCGCAATATCGCTTGCGTATTCAGCAATTCTTATGATGTTTTCTGACATTCTTCGTATCCTGTAAGCTTCTTCCTCATCTTTGATGGATTTTATAGATTCAAGTATCTTTTTTTCATATTTTGATATCTCCGAAGCTTTTTCAATTGCGCGTTCTGCTTGTGCAAAATCCTCCTTAAAGAGCGCAAGGCATGCCTCATCAAGAACCGAGATGGCAAAGTCGCAAAGATCATCGATCTTTTCCATCACCTCCTTTCTTACCAACTTCTTTTTGAATTCAAGGAGATCCTTTGATATCAGCACTGCGTGATCGCCTGTCCTCTCTATGTGTTTGACGATGAGCCTGTAGCCAAGACACTGTCTTGGGTTTGTGAACCCCATTTCTTTTAGCATAAACTCGTTTTGGATTGCAATCTTCAGCTGCCTAATTATGTAAAAACCAAATCTATCCACTTCATCATCAGAGTCTATTACCTCCCTTGCCAAATCCAAGTTTCCCTCCCTTACTGCCAAAAGCGAGTCTCTTAGCATGGATTTTGCCAGATGAAGCATCCGCTTAAAGGCGCCGTCAACTGAAAGCTCCAAAAGATTTACGAGAACCTGTATTGTGATCCCTTCAACCGAATCGGAGATTATCTCCGCCCCCATCAGCATGCCCTTAACTGCTGATTTTATGGCGGTTCGTTGTCCTGGTAGCAATCTGTCTGCCTTTGGTTTTATCTGGATGGTCTTGTATCCAAGAAAGTAAAGTGAAACGAGCTTTCGAATAATCGACGGATTGTTGTCGTCCCTTGCAATTTCTAAAACCGCATCTTCGATTTGTGCGGATTTTGCCTGATCCTTAGCAGGCAGTATCTTCAGTGATGATTTTCCTTCGCGGGTAATTGTTATCTGGTCTCCCTGTTTTAGGCCCAAATCCATGACCCACTGCTTTGGCAATGAAACGATATATGATGACTTGCCTGTGAACTGGAGTCTCCTTGTCTCTTCGCGTTCCTGCATGCCATGTAGTAAATCAATCTTCTATATAGATTGTTAAGTTCCTATGGGAGCTTTGAAATTAATACTCGCAAGACATACATCTGGCGTGGAGCCTGTTTTGAAGCTAAAACATACGCTAGACGCGCTGTTTGGTAATGGAACTTCAAAACATCTTCCAAAAAATATAGAGACCACATTTTCTAAAAAGACTGGAAGGATACGCGAAGTATATCATGACAAAAAACTTGTCTGCACGCTTAGGATAGATGGAGGTCTTGCAATCACCCCATATTTTGCGCAGATTCTGCTAAAGGGCAAAAAGTTCCGGCAAAACTGCATCGAAGTAAACGAGGAATCAAAACCGTTTGTAGAGGAGGGAAAATCTGTCTTTTGCAAGCACGTGATGTGGGCAGGAAAAAGGGTGCTGATTGGAGCAGACGTACCGGTCCTGTATGAGGACAAGGTGATCGCAGTAGGGCGCGCCATCGTGAACTCTGACATGATGATGTCGCTAAAACGTGGTGTGGCAGTAAAAGTGCGGCATAGTTTAAAACCCACGATGGAGCAGAAACAGTCATGATGCGCGGCGGAAACCGCGAAATGCGGCGAATGCTGGACAGGATGGGCCTTGACATGAAAGAGGTCGCAAACGTCCAAGAGGTAATAATCAAGACCGACAAAAAAGAGATCATAATCACCAAGCCGGCAGTCACGGAAATGAAATCAAAAGATAATTCCATTTTTCAGGTAATTGCAAACAGCTATGAAGAAAAGGAACTGGAGACACCAGTCTTTTCAGAAGAAGACATCATGCTTGTGTGCCAGCAAGCAAACGTTACCCCAGAAGTTGCCACAAACGCTCTAAAGGAGACGGGCGGCGATCTCGCAAGGGCGATCCTGCTTTTGAGCACCAAATGAAGGCTTTAATTATGGATTTTGAGGGTCTTGAGGTATGAAGGAAGCAGCCCAGACTGCCGTGGCAGACTCCAGGGTCAGCAAAATCATCAAGTCCCTAGCAGAGCTTGAAAACGACTTGGACTCGCTAAACACCAAGGTGGCAGACATGAAAAAAGCCCTAAATTCCAAGGCCCAAAAGGAGTTGGATTCACTCAAAGAAAAAGTCACACAAATGGCCATAAAAGAGTCAGAGGCAGTGATTGCGGAAACCAGATCCAAGGCAGAACAACAAGCAAAAAAGATAGCATCCGACGGGGCGGCAAAGCTGGATAAACTCAAGGCCACAATTGATTCCAAGTTTGATGAGGCAGTAGACAGCGTCGTGTCAACAATTTTGAAGCCGTAAACCCTTAAATCGGCAAATTTACAATGAATAGTATCAGCGCATTAGATGATTGCCGCATCGGAATTGCCACCACCCACGGTAAATCCTACTTCCAGTTCGTCAAGGCACTCAAGTTTTTAAATCTCAAGTATGACTCACTGTTGCCAACCGAGATACCAAACTATCCTGGAAACCTGATATTTACGACGGAGCTCGAATCACCAAAATCTGCAAGCCAGCTCATTCTAAACGAGGACATACTCAAAGAGGATCCAACCGTCATTCAGGGAATAATAATAGAGAAGCTGGGTTCAGGCCTAAACCAGCACGAGCTTCTAATTGGAATCGACCCAGGCCAGAGAATCGGTCTTGTCGTGATGTATCTTGGCAAGGAAATAGAACGGGGCCTCTACACATCGCCAGACGAACTCGCATCACACGTAGCAAAAATACTGGGCGGCCTCAGGGCGGAGAAAAAAATAGTCAAGATTGGAAACGGCAACATGCAGGTTGCAAAACAGATCACAAGTCTATTGAATCTGAAATTCTGCTCGCACTTTGAGCTGGAATTTGTAGACGAGCAAAAGACAACAAGAAAGATAAAAAACTACAACAAGCGAGGTGAACGAGACATGATGTCTGCAAAATACATCGCGCAGCGCCAAGGATACCGGCACTTTGTTTTGCCGCTTTCGAGGACGGGTTAGGTCACAAAAAACCAAAAATTCACCAAAAATCGTCCAAAAATGACCCAAAAAACCACGAAATTCGCCTTTCTAGGGGTATAATATACCATTAGAAAAAAATCGTTAGATATTTATACAACTTTTCAAGGTTTTTTCAAATTGATTGAGCTAATCACTCAAACCATACAAAATTTTTACAATTTTTTAAAAAAAAACATATAGAAATTTTAGATCCATCCTTAAATATTTGCGAATCCTATAACATAGTGACAAAACATGACATGTAAGGGAATCTGCTCCAGATACAAGGCACAAAAGCCGGTAGGAACTGGACGTTATGCTTCCGGACAAAGACGTTGTCAGATTTGCGAAATCTTCATCAAATGGGAAGGACTATGGTGCCCATGCTGCGGTTATAGACTGAGAACAAAACCACGAAATCTCAAGTACAAAGCCAAGCTGCGTGCCAGAGTTGAAGCAGAAGCTCAAGAAGCAGAAGCAATAGCAATAAAGGCATAGGTCTATCCAAGCAATTAATGTCAAGTTCTGACCACAGAGTAATATCTGTGGAAACAGATAATCGGAAATTTGATGTTTCCATCTTAAAGTACGATAACGGTTTTTTCATCTCGATTACTGAAGGTACCAAAAAACTAGGCGCAATGATGATCTCAGTCGCAATTGGACCATCACCAAGTTCGTCTGAAATCATACCAATTCGCCAAGACTCTCTTTTTTTGAAACTCATTTCTCAAAAGCTAGCGTCAGAGGCTCACGGTGTTTGCATAGTTTCGCTTTCAGCAAATAGAGAGCTTGGTAAAAATGCAAGCAAGGTTCTAATTGAGAAGATAACGGAGGCAGTCAGGAATTGACGGATATACGCACTTACATTGACCAGATAAAAAAATCAGGCCAACTCTACGTCATCAAAAAAAGAGTCTCAACCAAATATGAGATTGCTGCAATCACTGCCAAAGTAGATGGTGCAAACGCAGTACTCTTTGAGAACATCAAAGAAAGCAAGCTCCGTCTTGTGGCAAACTTGGTAGGCACAAGGGCCAGATTCGCAAAGGCAATAGATGCAACCGAGTCAAAGATACACGACAAAGTGACGCTGGCAATAAAAAACAAAAAGAAACCCAAACTCGTCTCCGACGCAAAATTCTTTGAAAATAGCTCAAAGGATCTTTTAGAATTGCCGATCGTAACTCATTTTGAAAAAGAACCTGGATCATTCATTACATCTTCCATAATTTACGCACAAAATCCGGAAAAAATGACACAAAACTCTTCGTTTCACAGATTGATGCCACTTGACAAAACGCACTTTTCTGTCCGCATGGTGGAAGGCCGACACCTGCACAGAACGTTTATTGACGCAAAGGAACATGGCGAGGATCTCAAAGTAGCAATAACAGTAGGTGTGCATCCGGCAATTTCCATTGCGGGAGCGTACCAGGCAGAATGGGGCCAAGACGAACTCGAGATAGCAAACAGCCTTCTTGGGGGCAAGCTCACGCTCACAAAACTACCATATTCGTCTCTGGCCGTTCCTTCCGGCGCGGAAATAGTCATGGAGGGCCGAATACTGGCAGACAAGACGCACAAAGAATGGATGGTCGAAATGCTCAGAACATACGACTTTGCAAGGCAGCAGCCGGTCTTTGAGCTTCAAAAACTTTACTACAGAAACAATGCTATATTCCACGACATTTTATCTGGGTACTCAGAGCACAGACTGCTCATGGGCATGCCAATTGAGGCAAAGCTCAATTATGAGCTCAAAAAATCTGTACCACAGACAAGGCGCGTTGTGATGAGCGATGGCGGATGCAACTGGCTCCATGCCGTCGTGCAGATATCAAAGAAAAAAGAGTCTGACGCAAAAAAGGCAATTGAAAAGACTTTTGCGGTACACCGCTCATTAAAGATGGTCACAGTAGTGGACGATGACATTGACCCCTCGGATCCGGTTCAGGTAGAATACGCCATGGCAACAAGATTTCAGGCAGACAGGGGCCTCACAGTAATTGAAAAGGTGCGTGGCTCAAGTCTTGATCCATCAAGTGATCAAAAAAATCTCTTGACTGCAAAGCTTGGAATTGATGCAACAAAATCGCTTTCAAAAAGAAAAGAAGGATTTGAGATTGCTCGTATACCAGGGCAAGAAAGCATCACACTTAAAAAATATCTCAGCTAAGTGAGGTTTTTTACCACAAATAAACCAATTATACTATGGAAGTTAGAAGGCGTAGTGCTTGGTGGTTTCTATTACCTATTCTCTTTAACGTGATAGGTGGCGTCATTGCATACTTTGTGATCAAAGAGGATGACCCAAAAAGGGCAAAAAACTGTCTGCTTTTGGGAATAATTCTTACTGTCATAGGCTTTGCAATATTTCTCATTCCAATCTTGATTGGCATATCGCTGATGCCAGATATGCAGATGGACATGTTTGAAAACAGCTTCTAGATCTGGAAGAGATTTGGAACAAGTCTCAAGTAGAAAATTACAAATGCGAGCGGGAAAGCCCTAACCCTTTAGTGCAGGGAAAGCAAGCACACCACAGCTCAACATCAAATCCAACAAAAATATTAAATCGTCACATCGCCACACTGAAAAATGCAGAATATTTGAAAAACTACAGGGAATCAGAAAGAACCCAAGACACCACTTTTCGATATTCCATAAACTCCTAGTCGTACTAC
>JBKBQK010000009.1:0-21070 GCA_046292705.1 Candidatus Nitrosotenuis sp.
AGGTGAGTACAACAAGACCGGTGAAAGCTACCTCAAGTCCCATATTTGTCAGTGTATATTTTTAGATAGAAAGACGTGCCCGTTGTGTGGCAAAAAGTGTCATCACGACACTCCAAACAAGCCAAAGATCCTAATTGGACCAATCTAGATTGGCGGCAGCTCGTTTTTCTTTCCGTGCCCACCTGAGCCGAACTTGCAGTAAAAACAAAGATCCGACTGCATGTGTGTCAGCTTTTCAAGCTGAATGGCCCCGATCTTCAATGCAATCTTTGTGAGAATCTTGTACTTGAGTGGCATTGCCGGAATCACCTCATCCATGTAAACACGGTAGTGCTCTGGACAAAATTTGAGTGTGACCTTGGTTGGCTCCTTGCTTGTCTGGTTCACAGTCTTTGCAAAATTGATCTGCTCGCGGATGTACTCGTGTTTTGGACACGGACAATCCTTTCCGCCTGGATGCTTGTAAGCAGGTGTGTTCCTCCAGTCAAAACCTGGGTATTCTCGCTCAAAGTCATCCATTGTATGGTATAGTTCGTCGCTTCTATTAAATTTGATCGAGTCAGATCAGAGATTTACCCAAATGTAAATAAACCCCGCTCAGTTGAGAATGCTAGATGTCAAGTCCTAAGCTAACAAAAAAAGACTTGGAAGCAAAGATTGCCGAATTAGAAGAAAAGCTAGCAAAATTATCTAGTCAACTTGAATCACGGCCTCAAACGACGACAGCGCCTCCACCGGCACCAAAACCACAGACACAAGCACCGCCGCCAAAGCCGCAAACAGCACCACCTCCAAAGCCGCAAACAGCACCACCTCCACCGGCACCAAAGCCGCAAGAGGCAGAGCAGGTTGTCCTGTGGGAGACGTGGAGAAACGCCCCAATGTCTGATTTCCACACATATAGGGCAAAGGTGACAGGTTATTCGCCGGCACCAAACAGATACTACGCTTCAAAGCGATTGGGACATGCCAAAGTAGATGTGCCAACATCTGATTGGAATTTGCAAAAAGCAAAGGTGGCAGGATATACACAACCATCAAACAAGTACTTTGCAACAAGGGAGAAACTGGCATACCATCCAAGAGAGAAATACTTTGCAGGATACGGCCTCAAGGTAGGAACTGCATTGACGACAACTGCACCGCCGCCAAAGTTACAAACATCTCCACCACCTCCACCGCCAAAAGGCACATTGCCAGCTGGATATGTGCAAACTGCATCAAGTGGAGGACAGCAAAAATCACGAAAAGAGCAACTCGAAGAATATGAAAAACAATACCTTGAACGAGTCCAACAGCAACAACAAGCTAAAGCAGCACCACCTCCGCCGCCAAGTGGCTCAACTAGGGGCTCACTACCAGCAGGATTCAAACCGCAGACACAAGCATCGCCGCAACCAAAGCCAAACCCAACCAGAGGCTCAATGCCACAAGGATGGAAACCATCCTAGACCTTTTCTTTTCTAATTTGTCAAAGCTTGTAGGACTTCGTCTGCATGCCCTTTTGGTTTGACAGTCGGGAATGCCTTGAAGACCTTGCCTTTTTCATCAACCAAAAATGTGCTCCTTATCACCCCCATGTACTCTTTTCCCATGAACTGTTTTTTGCCCCAAACTCCAAATTTTTTGCACACCTCAGAGTCAGGATCTGAAAGTAGAACGTAAGGAATCCCCATCTTGTCGACGAACTTTTTGTGTGACACTACATCATCGGTGCTGATTCCGATGATCTCTACCCCTATTTTTTTGAATTTCTTGTACTCTTTAGTGAATTCGTCTGCCTCGATTGTGCAGCCGGGAGTAAAGTCTCTTGGATAAAAGTATACAACGAATTTTTTGCCCTTAAAATCCGAGGATTTGACTAGCTTTCCGTTGGCGTCCTGCAGCTCAAATTTTGGAATAGAGTCGCCTTCGTGTATCATGGATCTTGTCTTCATGATCCTCAATTAATTATTTTTGTAGGCACCGGCTTAGCAGACTAGCTTTGTGACATAGGTTCTGTTAACTTGTCGTCAAATTGGCACCAGACAGTTAACACGAATAAGAAGCACCTAATAAGTTAACAGAGCATTGACCCGCATATTTTATATTCTAATTGTCAAGGCTGAACTTTATGGTAAGTGGGAGAGCATGGTTTGCAGAGGCAATCGCCACTTTTTGCCTAGTCTTCTTTGGACCCCTCTCAGTAATAGTATCAGCATCCATGTTCGGTCCTGGATTAACTCTTGAAGGCATTTTGCTAATTTCATTTGCACACGGAGCAGCAATTGGCTTGATGGTCTACTCGTTTGGCCATGTATCTGGTGCACACATCAACCCAGCAGTTACTATTCCAATGATAATTACAAAAAAGATCGGAGTAATAGACGGAATAGGATACGTTGTATTTCAGGTAATTGGTGGAATAATTGCTGCATTTTCGCTCAAGACGATCCTGCCTGAGCTTGGCGCAAAGGTGAATTTTGGTGTACAGGGGGGGCCAAGTGACTTTATTGCAAAATCAGCAATGTCTGGCTTTGCACTTGAGCTTGTGTTTACGTTTTTCCTAGTTACCGTCATCTTCATGACCGCAGTGCACAAAAAAGCGCCTGCTGGAATGTATGGCCTTGCAATAGGCGGCATGATATTCTTGTTGCACCTAGTTGGCGTTCCACTGACTGGTGCATCGATGAATCCTGCAAGAACACTAGGCCCTGCAATCGCATCAGGTTACTGGGACTTTCATTGGATTTACTGGGCAGGCCCAATAATTGGCGGAATAATTGCAGGCTTGATAATGAATTACATCTTTGTAAAAAAGGCAGAGAGCAGCGCATAATTTCACTGCAAACGTTTTTTATAAATTGAATTTTAGCTAGTTTTAGGGTCCGTTGCACAGCTTGGATAGTGCGGACGCTTGCGGAGCGTCAGGTCGTGGGTTCGAGTCCCCCCGGACCCGCTAAACCTCTCTCAAAAATTCTTCTCTTGAAATCCTTGCCTGAGAAAGAATGGACTTTAAAGTTCCTTCCTTAATTGGGTCTTGTCGTACTAGCGTGACATATCTTCCGTCTGGATGTACTAGCTGAATGTGACTGCCGCTTTGCCTATCAACTACAAATCCGTGTTTGTGTAATACCTTCAAAACTTCGCGAAAACGATGGTTTCGTAAACTCAAATCTTAGGTGGTAATTTCCATTATCTTGCTTTTTTCTTTTTTTGCCCTGTCTTTGATATATTCTAAAACCAGATTGATTGCATCTGCCATGTTGGTCTTTAATTCCTCTAGGGTTTCAGCCTGACTAATAGCACCTGGAAGCTCCAAACACTGGCCACTGTATCCGCCCTCTTTTTCCTTGTTTATTATGATGGTGAATTTTCTTGATTTCTGGGATATCTCCATACTTGGTATAATGTTGATATTATAATTAAAGTGTATTTTGTTCGTAATATTGACTTAGAACATATCTACTTTGATTTCAGCTGAAAATCTTGGACTCGGGCAAATTTTTACCCGAGTGCCCCCGGATCCGCCATACTACTAATCCGAGGCCGGGCTATTTTTGAATCATAGAATCCTTTACAAGGCATTTCGTGTTATTGAAACATCATGGCATGGTGACAAAATACTGCAAGTGCAAGTGTGGCTGTACCAGAACGATCTCTAATTTGCACTATGAAAATTGCATTCATTGCACACTTGGCAAACATATGTGAGATGCGTTCTTGTGTAGAGCACGGCGCAATAGATCTACAACAAAAAAATCTCCTCGTTACAAGGGTTGTTGCGTAATTCCATGTTACAAGTCATCATGATTCCATGTTCAACCGTATGCAACTGCCTAGTTGATAATACCGTAAAATACCATTTACGATCCACCAAACGAATTAGACAACAACCCCTCATTACATTATAGCTTTTTATACGACGTATAAAATTCGTCAGTTAGTTGAGCATCAAACCAACATCCTCTCATGCTTATGGAATTGGGATCATAACCATGATTGTAGGCGTTGCCATTGGTGTTTCATATTACCAGTTGTATTATCTTCCAGAATCCACTGCAAAACCAAGTGTTTCACACGAGATACTAGAACCTGTAGGTGTGACAAAGATTGATATCATCAAAGGATCTGGCAACCCAGAGCAAAAAGACAACTTTGTGCCAAAGCTTGTTAACACACAGCTTGGAATAGACAACAAGGTAGTCTGGACCAATTCTGATGATACGGCACACACAGTCACGCCGGATCACAGATTTGCAGACTCGTATTCAGGCGACTTTGGGTCACCTGGAGTCATCAAACCTGGAGACACATATGAGTTCCTCTTCACTGAGGCCAACGAGGTAGACTACCACTGCGAGCCACACCCATGGATGAAGGGCAAACTAGTGATCACAAAGCAAAGATTCTAGAATACAAAAAATGATAAAAAAGAAAATCACTAAAGAACTACTTTAAGCTTTTAATCCTAAAATCTTCTTTGTGAACGATGTTTTGGTAGGCATTCACGACAGTAAACCGGTCTGCCTTCTTTTGGTTGGAAAGGTACCTCTGCTTGCTTGCCACAGTCAGAGCAAGTGCATGGGTACATCTTCCTGATTTCTGACATGCTTTGTGCTTCATGTAACTAAATAAGAACCAATCGCATTTTCTGTGCACCAACCTTAAGTACTCAAAGCAGCCAATTTATTGTAATAGTGATTTTTCTTAACGGGTGTGATGTGACACGGAGATAATGGGCAGGGGCTTCAAACAGATAATTCAGGAGACTCCTTGCTACGTTCACTTGTTTGGTAAATATGCCTCTTACAAACTATTCAACAAGAAAAGCCCGCTGTACGGCTCTGCAGACATTATAAACGTGTGCAACCTTCATTGCACACACTGCTACTGGTGGCTCAACCGCAAAGAAAACGAAGAGCTTACAGTGGAGCAATGGAAAGAGGTAATCGAAAACAAATTCAAAAAGAACCACGTCTTTATCATCACCTTGGTTGGAGGCGAGCCCACACTTAGGCCCGATGTAGTGGAGCTTTTCATCAAAGAGTTCCCAAAGCGGGTCTGCCTTGTCACAAACGGAACTAAACCACTAAAGCGATACAAAGACATCTATTTTTACTGGATCTCAATTGACGGCACCCGTGAGACACACGACAAGATACGCGGTGCGGGGTCTTACGACGCCACGCGAAAGAATGTCATAGAGTACGTAGAAAAAAATGGTGACAAGGCGTACAAAGACATCTGGATAACAATGACTATAAACTCACTAAATTACACTACAGTCAAAGACGTAATAAAAGAATGGAAGGACTACTCCAACAAGATAGGCTTCCAGTTCCATACCCCCTTTGCAAAAGGAGACCCTCTATGGATGCCCTTTGGGCCAGAAAGAACAAAGGTAATTGACGAAATAATTGCCCTCAGAGAGGAGCTTGGCGACTATATCATAAACCCCCCAGGCCAGCTTGAGCTCATGAAGAAGAGCTGGGGCGGAAATGGAACTACTCCAATCGACTGCCCCACTTGGGCGATCCTTTCTGTGGATCACATGGGACGAGAGAAGAAGCCATGCTGCATCGGAAGCGCTGAAAAAGAGTCACTCAAACCAATATGCGAGGACTGCGGCCTTGGCTGTTATTCTGTGCTCGTTGGCTTTGGCATGAGGGGCTAGCCTCCTTTTATACGCAAAACCCAACTCTTATCTTGTTGTGTTCCCTATCGGTTTAATGGAAAGCCCACGGGCTATACCAAACAAGCTTGAAGGAAACATCAATTTTTGGTTGATTGCAGCGATTGTTGGAGTTGTCTCGGCCTTTCACTTTGGAATAGCTGTGCAACAAAACGCATTGACCTATTTTATCATGCAACAGTTCACAGAGACATCTGCCTTTGCGACTGCACTTACTGCAATCTTTGTTGGCAGTACTTATTCACAAAGCAAGGTTTTTGGTCGATCCTTTATCGTCTTGGGCATAGGTTACTTTTTCATATTTGTTGGCGAGACAATCTACACAATTCAAGATTTTGTCATCAATGAGGATCCATATCCGTCTGTGGCGGATCCCTTCTTTATGCTGGCATATCCTTTCATAATAGCTCACATGTTCATCAACATAAGATATTTTGAGCAAAAAATCAAACGAAGTTCCATCTTCTGGATGGCCGGCCTAGGCTTTGCGATGTTTTCTTCGTATTTTTTGCTTTCGTTGTCGCAAGATGTTGAGCTTAATTTCGAATTTTACTACGGCCTTATTTTTGTGGCCCTTCCCTCAATTAGCATCCCCATTACGGTGTATGGTGTCTTGTTGTTTCGTGGCGGACTAATAGGAAAGGCGTGGCTCATCTTGTTGTTTGGAAATTTGTCAAACGCAATTGGTGACGTATGGTATTACCATCTTGAGACGCTTGGACAGTACCAGCTGAATCATCCTGTGAATATTTTTTGGTTTTTTGCGTACTGGGTCATAGTCTACGCAATATACAAGCATCGAAAATACACAAACCAGCTACAAAACTAGGACGAAAGAATGCTTCCTCCGTGTATTGTCACAGTAGCATGTCCTTGACCAGAATAGTGGTAAAATATAGCTCCTGAAGGAATAGGAGGGATCGGTCCGTCTGCTTGTATGTTTGCATGCAGATAAAACTCTATCATGTCGCCAGGAAAAGTATCTACCGTGATTGCCCCGTTTATCACAGTCTGAGGATAAACATACTTGGCTGCCACCCTTGATGCCGAGCCAATAGTCTGCGCTGTGTTTTGTACGATGGGATTTGTGTCTAGATAGATCTCCTGCTGCTTGACAAGAACACCATTTTTGTAAACATCGACGTATGCCTTGAGCGGATCGCGTGGTATTGGAGGCGGAGGCGGTTGTGGAGGATATCCAAAGTGCGCATAGTTTTCAACCTCAGACACAGCTGAGATCGTTGCAATAAGCGAGGCAATCATGGTTCCCTCTTTTGTCGAAATAACATATAATGTAGAGCCTGCTGTCGAAGAAACAGACGAAACTACTGTATTTTCTTCGTAGCTGGTAATTGTAGACGACGTAGCATCCATGACTTTGAGTCCTGTGCCCCCAAGAACGTTTGCAATTACCGTAGTCGTCGGCACTCCGTTGATCTTCATGTTGATGTCGTGGTAGCCTGGAATCACTGGAACTCTTACCATGTCGCCTGTGGTATAGTTACCATCAAGGTATCCAAGTGAGAGGTGGTTGTCCAAATACACATCAGTTATCTCGATTTCACCGACTACTGGAATGCTCACGTAGGCATGCACTATGTAGATTTTTTCTTCCGGTGTTTGGATGTGTATGGTTTGTCTGTTGAGATTATCAAATACTATCGTACTAAATGGTCCTCTGTATGACAATGCCGTCGGATAGATGCGCAACGTTCCTCCTGTTGAAACATCATTTACGGCAAACTCGGACGCATGTACTGTGATTTTTCCGTCATAGTCTGACATTCCAGAGACGGCGACCTTGCCATTTTTTTCAATCTGAAATGGCATATTTGGCTGTAGATTGTCTATTTGAAGCATCGGCGTGTTCTGAGGATCAAAAATAAAGCCCCTCATCGTTATCGTGCCGCCGTTTGGTTTTGCTACCAAATAGTATTGTTTTGATTGCTCAAACGCAAACGTCGTCTGAAAGTTGTCACTAAGCTTGATTTTATTTTGCATGATGATCTCCTTATCATACACAAAATGTGTCTGGCCTGCAGGCACAGGCGAGGATGTTGGATAACAACCATAACACGAATGCCAGCCACTCGATACACTGGCAACCATCCTAACTGAGCTTATCGAGTATGTAGTTGGGTTCTGAGTTCCACTCTGTATCGAAAACGGCCAAGATGTAGAGTAATAAAACGAGTTGTAGTTTGACTGCGAGCTGACCACAAGTGGCGGTGAAAATGTTGTGGTGTATGTCCATGATGCGTTGCAATTGTATCCCGCACCGTTTGCATAGCTACAGCCGTTTTGTGAGTACACTGGTGCTTGCAGGTCGCCAGACCACACCTGATTGCCGTATGTTGTGTGGTACGGAATGGTGAGGTAGTCATACTGCGGGCCTGAACCAATATACAGTGTGGCGCCAGCCGGAACAGTACCCTCCATAACCAAATTCTCGCCTTGATAGTCATTGAGCTTTAGAATCACTGTTCCGGTTCCAGAAATCGTTATGCCGTCTGTATTGCTGACACTTGAAGAGCCGCCAACACTTCTGCTTTGCGAGTAACCAAGCACGTTTGGCGTGGTGCCTCCCACATCCTGAAGAGTCTGCGTTGCGTTGTTGTATGCAAATTTGGTATTAAATTTGGGGATCAGCACTCCAAGGCTTGGTTCAGAATCAAGGAGCTCTGCTGCAAAATTTGTAGTGGAAGGAATCAGTTTGTACGGCTCTAGTGACTCTTGGGTGCCGACTATACCCTGTCCGTAGTTTATCTTTCCTGTATGTTCTGTCTGAATTATTCTCGAATTAATCCCCATGCCGTTTATCATGGCTTTGCTTGTACTGCCAGATTCTGTAGTATCTAGATTCACCGAAGTAAACACGTTTCCAAGATCAGTTATTGCTATAATTTTTCTGTCAGCAAAATCATATTGCGTAAAGTTTTCAGGCCGCAGGAGCATCGTCTCAAATGCCCCAAGTAAGTAACCTCCGACATTGTTGTCTGAAAAATCTATTTTTTCTATCTGATTGCCTTTTCCATCCAAGACCCTCAACTCCTTTAGCGTCGAGGCCTTCATTGCGTTGTTTGTGAGCTCAACTGTATTGTTTTTTATGATGAGGGCAATGTCTTCTGATGCCTTGTCTGTCTGAATCTTCATAGCTTGTTGCGCAGTAAGCGACCAATTCATCTGGTTTGATGACGTCGTAGTGATCGCTGCCAAAGCTATGAGGGCCGACATGCTCACTGCCGCAACAAGATATGGGCTGGCCATCACTAACTAACTTGGAGATTTTTTTAAGGTGAAAATGACGGAATGTTACTGCACTTTAGATCTTCACAGAATAGGGCGGGCCAGTACGTTTTTTTAACAATTTATCAAGAGTCAGAGTGTGACTAGCATTACATTTTATGGTGGAATTAACGAAATTGGAGGAAACAAGTTTCTTGTCGAGGACAAAGGTACACGAATTTTCCTAGATTTTGGAATGCAGATGGGAAAGGCAAACAATTTTTACGCAGAGTTTTTGCAGCCGCGTACATTCAATGGCATGGGCGACTTGTTTGAGTTTGGACTCCTTCCAAAACTTGATGGTGTTTATCGAACAGACTATTCAAAGCACGTAGGAAGCGACGATTACAAAAAAGAGACGGCCATAGATGCAGTCTTACTGACCCATGCACACATAGACCATGCAGCATATATACACTATCTGAGGCCCGAGATCCCAATTTACTGCACCGAGGCCACAAAGCTGATCATGCAGGCACTGCAAGATACCGGCGGCCATGATGAATACATCACATACAAAGAAAACTTTCGAATCTACGAGAACACCAAAGGGGAAATTAGCAGAGTAAAGGACGACAAAAATCGCCAAGTCATAAAACGTCAAATTCAGCTCATAACTCCTTACAAAAAATTCAACATAGACTCAATCGAGGTGGAGCCCATACCGGTGGACCACTCTCTTCCTGGCGTTTGCGGTTTTGTTTTGCACACATCACGAGGTTCTGTGGCATACACGGCCGATCTTCGCTTTCATGGAAGAAGAAAACAAGAAAGCGAGATGTTTGTAGAAAAATGTGCAAACTCTGACGTTGATCACATACTGTGCGAAGGCACCCGCATCGAACACAATTCATCTCCAACCGAGTTCGACGTAGAAAAGGACGTCAAAGACGTCGTAAACTCGACAAAAAATCTCGTAGTGGTATCCTACCCGACTCGGGATCTGGACAGGCTGCTGTCGTTTTATTTTGCAGCCAAGCAGACAAATCGTACACTGGTAATTGATCTAAAACAGGCCTACCTCCTAAAATTATTTGAGCAGGCAGAAAAATACAGAGGGGTGTACCCAAGTACGAGTGACCCGACAATCCGCGTGTACGTGCCTCGCAAATCATGGGGGCTAATAGACAAAGACAGCAAATACTGGACCGACAAGCAGATACTAAACGACTACGACATCTGGGAACGAGAATTTATTGGAAAAGCAAACTCCGTCGATTACAGAGATGTTTCATCAAAGCAGCAAGAGTACATGTTTTACTGTAGTGATTTTAAACTCCAAGAACTAATCGATGTGAGGCCTCATGAAGACTCAAGTTACATAAGATCATCCACTGAGCCATTCGATGACGAAATGAGGTTTGACCACGAAAGGATAAAACGCTGGTTGGTGCATTTTGGCCTCTTACGAAAAGACGATAACTGGAACGTAACTCATGTCTCAGGTCACGGCTCAAAAGAGCAGATAAGGCACATCGTCCAAGAAACAAAAGCAAAGAACGTTGTCCCGATCCATACAGTGCACGAGGACTATTTCAAACAGTGGCACCAAAGTGTAAGAACTGTCACAATCAACGAATCGCTAACACTCTGAGCAGCTTATATCTTGAGCAGCTTTTCGAGTCGTGAGAAAAGAGTTTCTCATATTGCTGCCACTAATTCTACTTGTGCCAGCGACTGCTTTTGCGCAAATGGAGCTGTGGGTTCCACAGAACATGATCACGTCAGAAACTTATGAGGGATTGGTGGTTTTAGACAGTGCATCGCCTGTAGGTAGTATAATCTCGCTTTCAGTCGACGACCCCAACATACTTGAGGTCCCTGAATCTGTATCAGTGCTTCCATACAAGAATCATGCCGTTTTTGAAATCAAAGTGTTGCGGCAGGGAGTCGTGAAAATATTTGCTGCAGGTAGTGGAAAGGTATCAAGTATCCAGACAGAGATTCATCCATCGGGCATCACTCCTGCTGCGCTTTCTGTCTTGTTTGCATCAAATAAAACCAAGGCGGACACTGTCGTAGGATATGTGTTATCAGTGGATGCGGGAGGATCTCCCGCATCAGTCTCAAAAGACACGCCAGTCACCCTGACTACCACTTCGGCCATATCCACAGACGGCAAAGTCATAATCAAAAAAGGCATGCATTACGCAAAATTTACTGCAAATGTAATTGGCTCAGGCACAGTTCTTGCATCTTCCCCATCTCTCAAGGCAGGCGAGGCCCACATAGAAAAGCTCCAAGACCAAGTTGTAGTTAGAATATCTGTTGCCCCCGACATCATCATGGAAAATTCCAAGGCGTATTTTTACGTCTGGTT
Organism: Candidatus Nitrosotenuis sp.; assembly: GCA_046292705.1. Taxonomy (GTDB): domain Archaea; phylum Thermoproteota; class Nitrososphaeria; order Nitrososphaerales; family Nitrosopumilaceae; genus Nitrosotenuis. Next base: position 11,280 of record JBKBQK010000009.1, read on the forward strand.
GGAAAAGGACGGAAAACCATTCAAGCCTCCATATACAACTCATGCATTTGTCTCATCAAGCAACCTCCACTCGGTTAGATTTAATGAGAACCCACAGATTGGGCAGCATGCAGTCTTGAAAATTCCACTTGTAGATGGAATAGCTTCGGGGACACTTGTTTCGACTGAGGCCGGCTCATCAGTGATTACTGCAGATGTTGAGGGCTTTGGCTCCTCTCAGACAAACGTAGTAGTTGGTAGCGTGCTAGTCGACGAAAATTTCAAGCCAATAAATGACGAGAGTAGAATCAAACAGGTAGAAAACAAAAAGCCAAACATTGCCATGGTGTGGATACATCCAGACATCACAGACTCTGAGGCCTTTGGAGTTGTAGCACTGTACCATGTGAACGCAACTAAGAACACGTCCACAAAAGTAGACCATAATGGGACTTCGATTTTCATCACAAATTCCATAAACAGAATAGAACCAGTGCCAATAGACGGCAGGACGGTAACCCTGACGTCGGCCTACCTTGCTCACCCAAACATGATAGTGTTATCGGAAAGTAACGAGGTTTTGCTAAAAAGAGGAATAGGTTCCAATCACGCCGTCGAATTCAAGGTTGGTGGAAAAATTCATGGCAACCACACCCTATCGGTTTCAGGCCCAGGCCTTGAACGCTTTCAGACCACAGTACAAGTAAAACGACCATATGCCGAATCATACAGGATCGGCCTCGTGTCAGTGCCTGCACTTCCACATTCCAATCAAGACATTGCAATTCTGTCCATCCTTGACACACAGGATGCACTAGTAGACGTCCAAAAGGCGTTTGGAGGCCCGATAAGAATCACGGTGACTACAGACTCCAAAGAGGAGATCACCATAAGCAACAAGAACTCTGCAATACTGTCTGGAAGTCTGGATGGAAAAAGACAGGTCGTAGCAGCTGCCACAGGTATAGCCCCTTACCAAGGAGTCCTGGTGCCATGGGGAGTAGCCGACTCGATTAGGCTAGATGCGCCAAGCAGGGTCCACATCGAGGAAGGATTTCCGTATGCAATACATGAGATAGACGCGTATGGAATTCCTTTGCGAAAGATCAACGCCACAACCATTTCAACTACGCCAGGTTTGATCCCATCTGGGATGCCGACAATAAATCAAGTCGGCGTGGAAAGTCTCGCAGTTCTCTCAAAGTTTGGGGCCGACACGCAGCAAATAGAGTCCTTTGCCAACCAGATGTCTCTCCAATTGATTCCGCGCGGAATTACAAACCGCGTAAACACAAGCTTTGAGCTTATAGTCGAAACTGACGTAAATGATGCCCAGATCACAGTCGAATCTCCTTTTCCCTACAAAAAGATTAGCGAGAACACATATTCTATAACTCCAGACAGGCAAGGCCTCCACAACCTGACAGTGACTGCATTAAGGAGTGGATACCTGCCTGCAAAAAACACCATCCAAATCTTTGCAGAAAACTTGTTTACCATATCCTTTGAGGCTGTCGGAACTGATGGAAATGAATTACATGTAGACAGCAATCTTGCCACCCAAGAGATTTCAAAAAGCTTTGCGACCCCATACAGCCAAGAGCTAAGACCGCAGTTTGTGAGCGTCAAATTTCCAAACACATTTGAGGTTGGCACGGACGGCTATCAATTACAGCACATTGAGTTTGACGGCCGCATAGCAAACGCTGATACCATACCGTCATTGTACGTTGACTCTGATACCAACATACTGGCACTATATCAACGGATGATCAGAATCAATGCGGAAAACGCCATTGGAGGCGGTTTTTACCCGTACGGTAGTACTGTGACTTTGAGTGTGCCACCAAAAGACAAGGTATTGTTCTTTATCAGGGAGGTATTTGATCACTGGGTTGGCCTTCCAGATGATTCGGACACCGTGACGCTTAACGCGACTCGGAATATAGATGCAAGAGCAGTGCTACGAGAAGACTACACTTTTCTAATGCTCGGCCTGGCGATGCCGATTTCAGCGGTGATTTACTTTAGATTTGTTTGGAGAAAAGGATTAGATCTTCTGTGGTATGCGCGCAAGATTATTGAATTCATAAGACTTTCAAGGATACGAAAGTTCGTAGACCTAAAAGGTTGCGCAAACAAGGTTTTTCCACAATCAAACGCCAAAGACAGGGCTGGGCTGCATTCAGAGAGTATGTGATGGTTTTAAACCACCACACAATATCACCAAAATTCTAATAATTCATTTAGTAGGTTGTCTGTTTCATTGGTGATGAAGAGGATAGGCCTTTTGGGGTGTGGCGCAATTGGCACGCAAATAGCGTTAGCAATAGACTCAGGAAAGATCCCTGCTGAGCTTACACAGATCTATGATTTTGATAAAGCAAAGTCTGAGCTGCTTGCATCAAAGATTGCAAAAAAGCCTACCATAGTGGACAACCCGCACCTTTTGTCGTCAGGATCTGTAGATTTGGTAGTCGAAGCAGCGTCTCAAGACGCAGTGAGAAATCACGCTTTGAGCATAATACAGAATCGCAAGGATCTCATGGTGATGAGTGTGGGGGCCCTCCTTGACGAATCGGTCTTTGAGGTGCTTTTTGATGCGTGCCAAGAGTTCAAAAAAAAGATCTATCTTCCCTCCGGTGCAATCGCAGGCCTTGATGCAGTCAAATCAGTCAGAGACGAACTCGAGGAAGTGACATTAACTACTACAAAAAACCCAAAGGCCCTAATCGGCGCCAAGTTCTTTGAAACAAACAAGATAGACATCTCCAATCTCCAGTCCCCCCAAATGATTTTCGAGGGTCCTGCAAAGGAGGCAGTCAAGCTCTTTCCTGCGAACATCAACGTTGCCGCGCTTCTCAGTCTGGCAGGAATTGGTAGCCAAAAGACTGCAATCAGAATAGTAGCTGACCCACACACAGACAAAAACACTCATCACATAGAAGCAAAAGGCAGATTTGGAAAAATCACCATCTGCATCGAAAACGTACCAGACCCAGCAAACCCAAAGACCAGCAGGCTTGCCACCCTTTCTGCAATAGAGTGCCTCAGGCAAGTATGCTCAGAGTACATACGAATAGGTACCTGATATTGGCAAAAATTGCCGTAATCTAGCGGTTGACTGAAAATTACCATTATGATCCCAGTCTTTAAATGATTACCAAAAGCAAGCTTATGATCGTATGCTAACTGACAAAATTTTGGAGCTGAAAAAGAAAAAGGACGTAGTAATCCTTGCTCATAACTACCAGTTACCTGAGGTACAAGACGTAGCAGATTTTGTAGGTGACTCTTTGGGACTCTCAAGGCAAGCAGCAAAAACACCCCACAAGACGATTCTGTTTTGCGGAGTCCATTTCATGGCAGAGACTGCAGCCATAATTTGTCCAGGCAAGCGTGTCCTAATACCGGATCTTGCTGCAGGCTGCTCGCTTTCGGATTCGATCACAGTAGATCAGCTTCGTGCATGGAAGAAATCTCATCAGGGTGCAGTAGCTGTTGGTTACGTCAACACCACCGCAGACATAAAGGCAGAGTTGGATTATTGTTGTACATCATCTAATGCTGTAAATGTGGTCAAAGCCATCCCAGAAAACAAAGAGATTTTATTTTTGCCAGACATGTTTTTGGGTTCTTATGTCGCACGCGTCACTGGAAGAAAGAACATGCACATCTGGGCAGGTGAATGCCACGTACATGCAGGCATCAGATCTGATGACATTCACAAGTTGTTGGACTCGTACGCAAGATCGGAGCTTTTGATCCATCCCGAATGCAGTTGTACCTCGCAGATAATGTACGATGTAGCAGTAGGAGATTACAACAACCGCCAGGTACAGATACTTTCCACTGAGGGCATGATGAACTATGCAAAGCAGGCGGAGGCAAAGACCTTCGTCGTAGCTACGGAGACTGGAATACTCTACAGGATGCAGCAGCAAAATCCAGACAAGACGTTCATTCCTGCTTCACGAGGGGCCGTATGCCAATATATGAAGATGATAACTCTTGACAAGGTATACGCGTCGTTGCTTGAGGACAAGTACGAAGTAAGGGTTCCAAAGCAGACAGCGGACAAAGCAAGGCGCGCCATAGAACGCATGCTCGCAATAAGTTAGTCTACTTCCAAGCTAAAATCTATTGCCGGCGCGGAATTTGTTATTTTCCCAACTGAGATCATGTCGATTCCGGTTCGGGCAAAATCCCTGATGTTTTTCGTGCTTATGCCGCCTGATGCTTCAAGCTTCACCTTGCTGCGCAGTCCCAGCTTTTGAAGCGCAGATATCGTTTTTCGTATTTGAGACGGTGTGAAATTATCAAGCATGATTATGGTTGCACCCATCTTTGCAGCAAGTATGGCGTCGTCCTGGTTTTCAACTTCGACTTCGAACTTCTTTGAGTGCTTCCTTGCCCTCTCAATCAACCTTACAAGTGAGCCCTCGGATGCGATGTGATTGTCTTTTATCATGATCATGTCTGCTAATGTCATACGGTGTTTTTTCCCACCGCCGATCCTAACTGCTTCTTTGTCAAAAAAGCGAAGGCCTGGTGCGGTTTTTCTTGTAGAGTAAAGACTGGCCTTCCTGCTGACGCTCCTGATCTTGCCGACCAACTCAGAAGTAAGAGTTGCAATTCCGCTCATCCTCGACAACAAATTAAGCGCGGTTCGCTCGCAGCCAAGTACTGACCTTGCAGAGCCGTAAATTCGCATCACTGTTTGGTTTTGTTTTATTTTGGAGCCGTCTTTTTTTAGGAGTCTTACTTGGCAGCCCCTCATCACAAAGATCTCTTTTGCGTATGTGACACCTGCCACGATTCCTGCCTGCTTGGATATGATTTTTGCAGATATCTTCTTGTTTGTAAGTATGTTGGAGGTAACATCGCCCGCACCGATATCTTCGGCCAGAAATCTGGCAAGCTCTCTTCTGACATCCATTTAATGGACTAGTCGTGTGCCCAAATAGAACCTTTTCTATGACATTGAAACGAAGTTATGGCAATGTCTGTTTGACTACGTTATCAAAATCCGTAATGTCATCCCAGTCCGACCTTATTGGAATTTTAATTGTGAATGTAGATCCTTTGCCTTGGGTGCTTGATGCAGTGATTGAACCCCCATGTTGCTCCACGATACTTTTGCAGCTTGATAGCCCAAGGCCCGTTCCTACCTGTTTTGTAGTAAACAGTGGCTCGAAGATCTTCTCTAGGAGGTCATGTGGAATTCCAACACCACTGTCAGATATCGTGATTGTAGCCAAGTTTTCTTTGTTATCCTCAGTTATTGTGATTTTAATTGTGCCTTCCTTTCCTTCAATTGCTTGGATTGCGTTAACGAGTAAGTTTACGAAGACAATTTCCATTTTCTCAGGGTCACAGAATATTATGCAATCGTTTAACGGTGGATGAATCGTGACGTTTGTTGGTATATCGATTCTTTCTATTGCGTCTTGTAGTGCCATCGATAGCGAATAGTTTTTCTTTTCTAACCGTGGCAATCTGACGTAGTCCATTACGTCTTCTAGCTGGTGCGACATTCTGTACACGGCCCTGTCCAAGCGGGACCACTGCTCACGAGACTTGTCATCAAGGTGGCTCTCCAACCTAATTCTTAGAATTTTTGACGTGTTTTGAATAACGCTGAGCGGATTTCTCAGATCATGTGCGATCCTAGCAGATAGCTGTCCGATTGCAGAGAGTCTTTCCACTTTGAGTAGCTCGTCTGCCTTTTGCCGGACTTCTTCTTTTAGCTTGTCTCGTTGTTGCGATAAAGCCTCCTGTGTTTCTTCCAGCTTTGCCATGTTGTCCTGCAGTTTGATGTTTAACTCATCTGCCTTTTCCTTTGCAATTTTTAATTCCTTGATCTTGTTTACCAGAAGATGGATTAACTCTTCGTTAGAGAGTTCCTTCATGAAAAAGTATGGACTAGCGTCTGGCACATTTTCCAAGTCGTCTAAATATTAGTAAGAATTTGTGTGTTTTAATCAAACAGATTCTGTTGCATCAGCGGGAGTTAAACAAAGTCTCAAGTAATTTACGTAACCAGTTTTTGTTCCAATTATCTATTAACAGCTACGTATTGGTCAACATCCAAAAGATCAGATCCCTTTTATAATTAAGTGTCAAATGTAGTTATTGCCTCACAAATCTACAAGGCAGAACTATACGCCAAATTCTGAGCAGACATACATGATGGAAACATTCCGCCAGATGGTCAATCACTGTATCAGAATAGGATTGGAAAACAACTGTTCAACATTGAAAAAGTTGTCATTGTTATCATACCAACAACTAAAGGAGTATCCCATACCATCAATATACAAACTGACTGCAATATCTCAGGCAGCAGGAAGACTAGCCCAGATGAAAAAAGATATCAGAAAAGGAAAACATGTAAAATCACCATTTGTCAGAAAACCATATCTTGTTTCCTGCTATGCATTCAAAATCAACGGCATGCTGCTATCATTTCCAGTCAAAAATAGAGAATTTGCAAACATCCTGCTCACAGATCATACAGTATCAGAACTATCAAAGGATGGAGTAAAAGTCAAGTCATTTACCATAACCCCTACCTCACTCTCAATATCGATACAAAAAGACGTTACTGAAATCAAACCAGATGGTGCAATCGGAATCGACAGGAACCTCAGAAATATCACCATATCTACGCCAGAAAAAACAATAATGTACCGCACAGAAAAAATCCTTTCAATCAAGGAAAACTCACAGCATGTCAGGGCATCGTTTAGAAGATCTGATAGAAGGGTAAAGAACAGATTCTTTACAAAGATTCGAGGAAGACAGACAAGACGAGTAAACCAAATCTTGCACAAGATCTCAAAGCACATCGTAGAAGAGGCAAAGAAAACCAAATCAGTGATAGTATTTGAGGACTTGGGGGGAATCAGAAGACTCTACAAAAAGGGAAACGGTCAAGGAAATAACTACAGAAGAAAACTAAACTCATGGTCATTCTACGAATTACAACGACAGGTAGAATACAAAGCTAAATGGGAAGGCATACCTGTCAAGTTCGTAGATCCAGGGCGCACAAGCAAGCTCTGTCCAGTATGCGGAGATAGAATCCAAGAGGATAGGCTGAACCGTCGTAAATTGTTGTGCATTAATTGTAACAAAATGATGGATCGTGACGTTGTTGCATCCATGAACATTGGTTACAAGGGGTGGGCTAGGTTTATCCATCCTGGAGGGCTTCCAGATGAAGCGATGAGGGGGAACGCAGATAGATTGAATCCGCTAAACCTCAGAGTGCATGGAAGCAAGTTGGTCAGCGTAACTCCGCTGATGCAACAGAACCTGGAATTGCTTGAGTGTCGACTAGTTCCCTAATGCCCAATCCGGTTGCAAGACAATCGGATCTTGGGCCTATGGTTCCAGTTGCCGAAAATGCAGCTATGTTGCTTGCCGCAAGAGTGATGGTGTCATGTTGTACCTTGAAGGATGCTTTTGGGCTTTCAAGACCTATGACGCAAAACGCACCATCAAAGTATGCTTTGTGTGGGTGAAAGCTTTGAACAGGACTTGATTGTGCAGCCTTGCCAAATTCTTGGTGATCGTTGACTCCGTGATGGATAGTTATTGCCTCTACGGCTAAGACGGTTCCTGCAGGAGCTCCAGCGGGAATTGGGATTGCCCATGCCCAAAACGATACTATATCCTCTGCTCTGTTTGCTGGAATCTGTTTGACTTTGTCTGCCAGCGTCATAGAGTGCGTAGTACCATCAGATGCAGCTGCTGTTATATCAAAGTAGGCTGGTGATATTGCATATGTGGATGTCAATGTAACTGCAATGAGTGCCGCGATTGTTGCACCAAAAATCAATTTTGAATTCATTAATTTCACAAATAAGTGGTTTCATACAAATCACGTAGTAATATATCATGAAAAGTTTAACTATATATTCAAGATGTCAAGTTGATACAAACTTCTTTTTATTTGGTTTTTAATTGATGCATCTGAATTAGATCTCTTTCAAATGGTTTTAATGATTCTGGAATATTTATTGAAATAGAGTCTTTTAGTGAAAGACCATTTGACTTTTTCTCATTCCATACTCGAGAGTTAAAGTCGGTGATCTCTTTTGTGTACTTGCTCATATCCTGCAGATTCTCGGGCTCCGGATGGATCTGTTTGTGTATGGTTTCTTTTGAGTATAGGGTCTGCCACAAAAAATCCGTAATAAATGGCGTAATTGGGGCAAGCAGGAGCAAAATGGTGGAAAGCACTTTGTGTAGCGTGTAAATAGCTGCATTTTTTTCATCTTTTGTAAAGCCTTCTCCGTACGCTCGCGCCTTTACCATCTCAATATAATGTGCAGCAAAGACATTCCAGGTAAACTCACGCACTGCTATTGCGGGCACAAAAAAGTTGTACTCTGAATATCCTTTCTTGCATTCCTTTACTAGGTTGTCAAGCTCAGACAGAATCCACGCATCAGTCGGAGTTGGTTCTGCTTTTTGCACAACAGAATAACTTGAAATGAATCTTGAAACATTCCAAAGCTTTGAGAGAAATTTTTTTGTTGCTTCTATTTTCTGTTCTGAACATCTAAAGTCATATCCGTGATTTATCTCGCTTGCACTCCAGAATCTGAAGGTATCTGCGCCAAACTTTTGAATTACGGGAAGTGGGTCTACGACATTTCCCTTGCTTTTACTCATCTTCATTCCTTTTTCGTCAAGGCCGTATCCCATTATCCAGGCCTCAGACCATGGCGCCTTTCCTGTAAGCTGCTCGCATCTCAAAATGGTATAGTACAACCACGTTCGCACAATGTCTTTTGCTTGTGGGCGCAGGGTTGAGGGGTATGTTCTTTTGAAAAATTCTTCATCTTTTTTGTATTTTGAGATGAATAGTGGTGAGACGCTAGAGTCCATCCATGTGTCAAAGGTACGTTCTTCACCTACAAAATCTACATTGCCACATTTACCACACTTGTCAAATGGTGCTTTGTCCTTCCATGGCCTGTAATATTTTCCAGGTTCAGGCACATGTGGTTCAGAGCAGTTTTTGCAGTACCAAATTGGGATCTCGGTTCCGTAAAACCTTCTGCGGGATATGGGCCAATCAATCGTAATGGAATCAAGCCAGTTCATCAGAATCTGTCTGTGCATCTCTGGATAGAACCTAATTTTTTTCCCAATCTCTCTTATTTTTTCAATAGCATCCGTCTGCTTGATATAATATTCTTCCATTGGTATTATCTCGATTGGTATTTTGCTACGCTCAGAAACTGGTGTGCGGTGTATAATTTCTTCAATCTTTTCTACGAGTCCTGCATTTTGCAAATCTTCAATTATCTGAGTTCGCGCTTGCTTTACTTTGAGTCCTGCATACTTGCCTGCGGCCTCGGTCATCAAACCATTCATTCCTATTGCCACAATCTCATCAAGTTTTAGCTCACGAAACAGTGCAACATCGTTTTGGTCGCCGTAGCTGCACACCATAACTGCGCCAGATCCAAACTCCATTTGTGCAGAGTGATGTGTTCTGATTATGACTTCACGATTAATCAATGGAACTATGATCTTTTTCCCCACAAATTCCTTATATCGTTCATCTTCAGGATTTACGATGACGGTTTGACACGCACACAAAAGTTCAGGTCTAGTACTTGCAATGATTAGTGTCTTGTCTGAATCTTTTATTTTGAATTTCATATAAACCAGCTTTGTCTGGATGTCTTGATAGAGGATCTCTGCATCTGCGATGGTTGTACCTGAAACCCAATCATAGTTGTTTGGCCTTGTGGCCTTGTAGATGATACCTTTTTTCCATAATTCGATGA
>JBKBQK010000010.1:0-19846 GCA_046292705.1 Candidatus Nitrosotenuis sp.
CGTTGGAAGACGCGAGCCTGCAGACTTTGTCAATTTATTGCAGATATACGTCAAAGACTATCTAGAGTGTCCCACCTGCAAGAGTCCAGACACAAAAATAGAGAGACAGAACAGGATCTCGTTCTTGGTTTGCGAGGCATGCGGTGCGAAATCTTCGCTGAAAGGAAAATATGCATAAATGCGATTCTTCGTTCGTACTTCGAATTATCAAAACTCCAGGATGCTAAACATCTGCGATGAAGAATTACTTGGGAAAACAGTCAAGCAGGACAAACTGCAGATAAACATCTCTGCAAGCTATTACGGACACAAGCTCGTAGATGAAACAGAAGCTGAGAATCTAATGAAGAGCAGCTCAATTCTGAATATGGTAGGCAAAGATACAATAAACATGTCAATTAAACTGAAGATAGGATCACGGGCTGGGGTCAAGACAATAGACGATGTCCCGTTTCTGATTGTTTTCAAGATGTAGTTATCAAAATACGGGCTTTGCTATTTTCTAAAACAATTTAACTTGACATGTGGCAGATGTTTTCTGGTTTTATCTTTAATATGATTCTTTTTTCATCAGGTGTTCGAAAGGGGTACTTGTCAACTCCGAGGTATTTTTTTGCTAGTTTGTCTATGTGTTCGTCGGCGCCAACAACGGTTTGTTCAACTACCCTGCCTCTTATGCTTACTACGTTGTACGGATTACTACTGTCAAGCACAGATACCGCTACTCTTGGGTCCCTTGCAAAATTTCTTTGTTTTATTCTCCCTACTGCAGTGTTTATGAGAAGGAACTGACCGTCATAATCAACCCATACTGGAGTCACATGAGGGGATCCGTTGTTCATCAATGAGGCAACAAACGCTATGTTTTTTCCTTTGAATAGATTGATTGCAGAGTCTGTTATCTCTCGAAGTATTTGCATGACTCAGTTACGCCTTCAAATTACTTAATCATTTATCCTATTTACGACATTCTTTTTACCAAACAAATCTAAAACAAACCATTGAAGATCTTAGTGCGCAAAGCGAGCAAAGGCGATACATCTTCGATTCTTGAGCTTCTATACGAGATGGGGCGGCCAAAACCAAAAAATAATTCAGAAAAGGTACGTTTTAGTGGAAAAATAACCCGCTATCTTTTGGAACCAGATAAAAAAATACTAGTGGCTGTGTCGAACTCCCAAGTTGTCGGCCTAGTGAGTATAGTGTTCTTGCAGAGGCTAAACCAAACAAAACTGGAAATGTACATCCCGGAACTAGTGGTGGCAAAAAAATATCACAGACATGGAATTGGAAAATCACTGATTAATGCGTGTATTAAGATGGCAAAAAAGAACAGATGCTATAGAATAAGGCTGGAATCTGGTTATCAAAGAAAGACTGCACACATCTTCTACAAAAGACTTGGATTCAAACAACGCGCTTTGACCTATACGCTGAAGATCTGAACACAGAAAATGCTCCCGCCGGGATTTGAACCCGGGATCCTTGCCTTGAGAGGGCAATATGCTTAACCGGACTACACCACAGGAGCTTAAAAATGCGAGACGCTCTAGCAATTTAAAGGAATAGTTATGTTTCATTATTGGTTGATTGGTTAAAAATTAATCAGTGGAACACTTAAGAAAATTGAAAAACGAATTTTGGTGTGGAAGCAAAAGATCTGGTCGATAAACTCGCTTTGTGGGCTCATCCTGTTGCGCTTGGAGGTTGCAAAGCACACAAGACAACACTTGGTTGCTGTGAATACAACATTACGATATTTGACGGGACAAATCAGAAAGACCTTGTTCGACAAGTTGACGACATTATGGTAAGAATCCATCACGGCACACTAGCTGAATCTGATTCAAGCATTTTGCAAAAATACGAAAACATGGTGATACTATCTGACAACGACTGGAGCCTTGGAATATTTCTATCAAAAATAAAAGAAAAAAAGGAAAAAATTCGAGCTTCAACCATCAAAGAATGTCTTGTGAATGCAGTATATTACACGACAAAGGCAAAGCAAGGAGTGGGCGCAGATCCGTTTGCTGCAGTCTGGCTCAAGTGTGCTGCATATCTTGTGTGTGATGCACTCGTTCTCCTCAACTCAAAAATGCGAAGTCCAACACACATGCTTGAGTTCATCCGCAAATCAGAGAAAAGCAAGATCAACGAGTCTTTTTTGAGGGTTGCAGAGATAATCGGCCTTGAGCGTGCAACTCCATCACTTCTTGAGCGCATGGTAAAATCTACAATTGGTTTTTCTGACATGATCGAGCAAAACGACCATTCCCAAATCATCCAGAAAAAATACGAATACCTTGTGAACAACTCGTTGTTGTCCGACTGTTATTTTTACCTCGGCTATGTCAACAAAGCCAACGTACTCTCAATATCGGAGACTATACACAAGCGACAGGATCTCATACACGTTCTCAAGACAGGCTTCGATCTGGAACGCGACCAAACAAAAATCGAACAGCAGACCAAGGACCTTCACAAGCTTGCAAACAATATGAATACATCCATCCAAAACTATGCCTAGAATCTGTTTTCAACGCAATCTGGAGAACCTTTAAAACCATGTTAGATGATCCATTTTACATGGTAGATCAAGCTTGCGGTTGCGAAGCAGATAGCGGTGATCCTGAATTTCAATGCGATTGCGAAATGCAGGGACATTGCCTTTGCAGCGCAGATTGTAAATGCAAGTCTTCCATTTGTAAGGAAGCTGTCGCTGAGTTAAGATAAACAAAGCTTAACCTTCTTTTTGTTTTATTTTTTAAATCAACTAAATAGGGCTTTCATCTTCAGGATCCAAACCCCACGATTTCACCAATTCTTTTTGGAACTTGTCAAGCTGGGTTTCGCTTAGTGCATTTCCACAGTTTTTGTGAGTTGGCACCACGATCATTCCAGACAGCTTGTATTCTACCTCATACATGTGAACTTTGGCGCAGTCGCACATTCCATCTGAAAATTTAGAGCACCTCTATATTTGCGTAGCTTATATGAAAGGTTCTGTCAGGTTATCGAGACCTGCTCAGGCAACATTGCTCACAAGGGCTGGGCTAGGTTTACCCATTCTGGAGGGCTTCCAGATGAAACGATGAAAGGAAACGTGATTCCTAAATATCAAGAGCCGCTAATCCTCAGAGTGCATGGATGCAAGTTGGTTGGGCCTTCATGGATGCGACTACGCGGTTCATCGTTTTGCCACAATTACTGCACCACAATTTGCGTCGGTTCAACCCGTCCTCTTGGATTCTATCTCCGCATACTGGACAGAGTTTACTGGTGCGCCTTGGATTTACAAAATATGCTGGAATGCCTTCCTGCTGCCTGAGATATGGCGTTTAGCTTGTAGTATGATTGTATGGGATACTCCTTTAGCTGGGGATACGACAGCAACGACAGCCCCTTTATTGTAGAGCAGTTCTTCTCCAATCCTATTCTGATGCAGTGGTTGACCATCTCCGAGAAAATTTCCATCATTTTGATCTGATTGGGGTTTTGGGGTGTGTCTTTGTTTTATGGACTTGGTGGGCATATTTGGGAGTGTGGGGCCGTACCAATATTAAAAACAGTTTGTGTCGGATGCTGACTAGCAGCTAACATTGGGTCACGATAAGCCGACAAAACCTTCTTAATCAAAGTTGATTTATGAGCACATCTGTAATGACTGTAGATGAGAGGACTTTGTCACTCATGCCTCAAATCGAATATGGATCTCGTAATTGATAAAGGCCGAATTCTCTGTAAGGTCTGTTTTGAAAAGGAAAAAACTAAATCCTCAACTTAATGAGCAGAAAAGATGAAACTTGGCATATTTTCACATTGCACAGTAGATGAAATCAAAATAGGAAACAGTGTGTACGAGACGCCAGGAGGCCCAGCATGCTATTGTGGACTAGCTGCAAGAAACATGGGTTTTGATGTAGAGCTTGCAACAAAATTTGGAGAGGATTTTAAATTTGTAGAACAGCTCCAAAAAAATAAGATAGTATTTGAAAACGTCCCGACTGAAAATCCAACTACGCGTTTTAGACTAGAAATAAATGATGCGGATAGAATTCTGTGGCTCAAAAATCTCTGTGACAAAATTAATTATAAAAAAATCAACGCTGATGGCATTCTAATCAGTCCTGTCTTCAATGAAATCCCTAAATCAGTATTTGAGAAGATAAAAAATGATTCCGAATTGGTTTTTCTTGACCCGCAGGGCTTTCTACGCAGAATGGCTGCAGACAAAAAAATCTATTTTGAGCAGACAGAAGTTGATCTGAGTAAAATTACTGGTCTCAAATCTGATCCAAACGAAGTATACAACCTTACCGGTCTTGAAGGAATTGATGGCGTGCTTGCCCTTCAAAAAAAAGTAAAGTATGTTCTATATACAAACAAACGACACGTCTCTTTGTATTACAATAACAAGCAGTATTCGATCAAACTACCAAACATGGATGTGTATGATACGTCAGGTGTCGGCGACATTTTTACTGCCACCTTTTGCTGTACTTTATTAAAAGAAAAAGACATCTTGTGGGCACTGAGTTTTGCAGGTGGAGCTGCACAGGCAGCATTAGAATCAAAAGAGATAGGGCTCGACAAGGTGCCACCAAGAGCAGCTACAGAAACCAACGCCGGTTATTTTTATAATACAATCAAATTCACAGACGTGTGAGACTTTATTATAATGATGGAGGTTAATGAGTCGTGCAATTTGGAATTTCAGGTTTTGGTCCAACAGACATTGCTGTTAAAACAATAAAGACAGTACTAGATGATTATGGAATCTCATCTACTTATGTTGGATATAAAACCAGAAAAGACATTGATTGCATCATAGTTACTGGTGGGGACAGAGGCGTTAGAAATTATTTTCATAAAACACAGGATCCACAAATACCGATTCTTGGCGTAAGCGAGTCAGAATCAAGTGGATTTCTTGCTCAAGTGGATCTAAAAGAGTTTTCTTCATATGTAAACAGAATAAAAAAAGGCGATTACGCCATATCTGAATTTACTAGATTGGGAGTCAAAATAGATGGCAAAGCAATATACCCCGTGTTAAACGATGTTGCGGTGTTCCCATCAAAAAGTGCAGTGCTCATGGAGCACATTTTGCGGATAAACAATGAGGAAGTCTGGCACGATAGTAGCGATGGTGTGATAATATCAACTCCGATAGGCTCTTCTGCTTATTCCATGTCTGCAGGCGGCCCAATGATATTTCAAGATTCTCCAGTATTTGGAATCGTTTCAGTCAACTCACTTGATATTACAAGAAGACCTCTAATAGTGAATGACACCAGTTTGATTCAAGTAGATGACGTCACTTCAAGGCTTTTCTGTGAGGTCGTACTTGACGGCGCAGATAGATTTAGAATTAACAACGCCTTGGAATGTACAAAATCAGCGCCATCTGCCAAGATAATAAAAATGAAAAAAGACTCCACCGCAGTCTCCGCGTTAGCAAAAAAGGTAAAACTTGCTGAAGATCTATTGAATATGCCGCCAAGTTCAAAATTGCTTTTGAAGACACTCGAGTACGAAGGTTCATTAACGCAGAAAGAACTTACTACCAAGACTCTTCTGCCAGACAGAACAGTCAGGCTTGCACTAAGACATTTGTTGGACAAAGGTTATGTAAAAAAGAAGATCTCAATACGCGATGCTAGACAAAAGATCTATGAAATATCTAAGATCGATTGATTATCTTGGATGAAAATACACAGTGATTGAATCGGGGTTGTTAGCTAGTATGAAAAAATCGCTGCTTTTACAAGTATTTGGCATTATCAGCCCTACTATCTTTACCCTTAATGTGTCTCTATCTGATTTTAATTCAAGTTCGGGCGAGTACAACCTTTCACGGCCGGCGCATGCTTCAACAGTAACAATGTAAAGGATAGCAAGCATTCTGGATTTTGTTATTTGAGTCACCTTTACTGACTTGCTATCGTCTGGCGAATTTAGATCTCTTATGTTCTTCTTTATGGCGTACTTGATTTTGTATTCTTGATTTTTTTGTTCTGCAAAAGCAGTATTTGCAAACAGAGCTAAGACAAGTATGATTACAAAGATGGCACAGGCCAGACGTTTCACAAAGTTCCTAAGTAAAAATTTGATTTAAAAATTCTGATCTGGATTAAAAGATAAATTTAGCTTGCTGCAGCCCTTACAAACGCTTCAAATGATTCTTCTGGATAACCTGGTCTGCTATTGAATTCTGGATGGAACTGGACTCCAAGATAGAATTTATGCGATGGTATTTCCAGTATCTCCATTCTCTTTGAGTTGTCGCTTTCTGCAGAAAAGATCATACCATTTTTTTCAAATATGTCAAGATATTTTTTATTGATTTCATATCTGTGTCTGTGTCTGCGCATCACTTTGTTGGAACGGTATGTCTTGAATGCAAGTGTGTTGTTTTTGATTTGAATTTCATGTGCGCCAAGCCTCAATGAGCCGCCCATATTCTCAACAGTTTTTTGTTCTGGAAGTAAGTCTACTATTGGGTTGGCCGTATTTGCCTCAAGCTCTGTAGAATTCGCATCCTTGAAGTTGCAGACAGAACGACCAAATGCAACTGCAGCCAGTTGAAAGCCAAAACAAATTCCAAGATACGGAATGTTCTTTACTCTTGCAAAATTTGCCGTGCTTATTATTCCCTCCGCTCCACGGACTCCAAACCCTCCAGGCACAAGTATGCCGTCATATTTTGAGAGTTGTTCTACATTGCCATTGATTCCTTCAGAATCTATCCAGTCAATTGCTACATCTTTGCCAATTTTTGCTCCAGCATGTTTTAAGGCATGGTTCACACTCACGTAGCTGTCTGCAAGAGTCACATACTTTCCCACCATAGCTATTCGCACTTGACCATTAGTGTTTTCAAGCGAATTGACTATTGCATTCCATTTGTCCCAGTTTGCAGATGTATTGACTAGTCCAACTTTGTTGAATTTTGTAAAAATATTGTCGACTATTCCCTGATCATAGAGAATCTGCGGAACCATGAAAATCGACTTGACATCATGACATGAAAACACATCTTTTGTTGTGACATTTGTAAACATGGAGATCTTCTTTTTTGTGGATTCGTGTAGTGGTGTCGAACATCTGACTGCAATTAGATCTGGTTGGATGCCTATTCTACGGAGTTCCTGTACACTGTGCTGTGTAGGTTTTGTTTTTTGCTCACCTACGACATCTAAGGAAGGTGCCAAAGTAACATGTACAAATATGACGTTTTGTGATCCTTCCTCCAACCTAAGCTGTCTTAATGCCTCTAAAAAGGGAAGACTTTCTATGTCGCCTACTGTACCGCCACATTCTACTACCAAAATATCGAGTCGTTCATCGTCGGCAATTTTGCGTATTCTACGTTTTATCTCATCCGTGACATGAGGTATTATCTGTACACATGCACCGAGGTACTCGCCACGTCTTTCGGCCTCAATTACTGTAGAATAGATCTGAGCAGTCGTGATGTTGTGGGTTTTTGCAATATTTTGATTCAAAAATCGCTCATAGTTGCCTATATCCATGTCGCATTCGCCACCGTCTTCGGTGACAAAGACCTCGCCATGCGCTATTGGGTTCATGGTTCCTGCATCATAGTTTAGGTAGGGGTCGATCTTCACACATGAGACCTTTTGATTCGACAGTTGAAGGAGTTTAGCAATAGAAGAGGTCACAACACCTTTGCCGAGGCCTGACATCACGCCCCCCGTAACAAAGATGAATTTTGTCTGCACATTTACAGATGGAAGATGGGATTTTTATTCTTTATTGGTAAAGCGTTGTCGATATACATCATTTAGATCAATACAGTAACTTGAGACAAAAATTTTAATTCGCCCTGATTTCCTTCAAAGAATTGTTTTTTGAAGGAATTTGGCTTACTATGATTGGTAGTGTTGCTAGCGCTCTTGTATCATCAAGCTTTATCCCACAGATCATCAAAGCCTATAAAACAAAACATCTTGATGACGTCTCGTATCTTTTAATGATCCTGATTTCAATAGGAATGTCTTTATGGATTGTTTATGGGATAGAAAAACAGGATTTAGTCATAATTGGCGCTAATGTGGCTACCATCGTGCTTAACATGATCCTTCTTGCACTAAAGGTAAAATACTCAAAAAAGTAGTTATTTTGTGGCAGCTTTTAGTTTTTTTGTAAATGCTATTACAGTATTTTCTAGTTTGTGTGGTGCAGTATCTTCTACGAGTTTTATTAGTGCACTTCCAACTATTGCAGCATCTGCACCATGTTTGACATAGTTGGAAATATCGTGTGGTGTCGAAATTCCAAAACCAATTCCCACTGGGATCTTGGAGCGAGCTACTTTTTTGGTGTTTTTTAGGGCATCGATGGTATATTTTTGGATTTTTGACCTAATTCCGGTGGTGCCAAAAACAGAAACCAAATACAAGAACCCTGTGGTCTGTTTAACTATCTTCTCCAATCTGGATTTTGTAGTGTTTGGAGACACAAGGAAGATTGTGTCCATTTTGTGTTTTTTTGCTGCAGCAATGTATTCTTTTGATTCCTCTACTGTCATGTCAGGTATGATGAAACCATCGATTCCTGCTTTTTTTGCCATTCTAAAGAATCGATCATAGCCCTGATGGTATAGTATATTTGTGTATGTCATCAGAACCAGTGGAATTTCGCTCTCCTTGCGAATCCTACTTACTAGTCCAAAGAGTTGATTTAGCTTCGTTCCTTTTTCCAAAGAAACGGTGCTTGCATTTTGGATAACAGGTCCGTCGGCTAATGGATCAGAAAATGGGAATCCGAGCTCTATTATATCTGCTCCACCTCTGATGAGCCCTCTTATTACAGAAAATGTGGCATTATGGTCTGGGTAGCCTACCATAAAGTAGGCAATGAGTGCTTTTTCTTTTTTCTTTTTAAGCTCTTTGAACTTAGATTGGATTCTTGAAATTTCTTTTGACATATTCTTCAACTACTTCTACATCTTTGTCTCCCCTTCCGGAGAGCGTTATCACAATGGATTCTGATTTTGGTTTTGATTTTGCAACCTTGATTGCATACGCAATCGCATGAGCCGATTCTAAGGCCGGGATAATTCCTTCTGTGCGCGTCAATAACAAAAACGCTTCAACTACTTCTCTGTCTGTTGCACTTGTGTACTTGACACGTTTTTGATCTTTTAGATATGCGTGTTCCGGACCCACTCCTGGATAGTCAAGTCCGGCCGAAATGCTATGTGTTTCCTTGATTTGCCCTTCTTTATCCTGCAGAAGGTATGTCATCATTCCATGTAGGACTCCCTTTGATCCAACATTCAACGTTGCAGAATGGTGGCCTGATTTTAGACCTTCACCGGCCGCTTCGACTCCAATGATTTCCGTGTCAGTATCAATTAATGGATAAAATGTGCCAATCGCGTTAGAGCCACCTCCTACGCAAGCAATCACCGTATCTGGGTTTCTTTTTCCAAGCTTTTCCATTTGTATCATGATCTCAGTACCAATTACGGATTGGAAGTCTCGTACCATGACTGGATATGGGTGTGGTCCGACTGCAGAACCAAGCAAATAGTACGTGTCTTTGACATTTGTAATCCAGTCCCTGATTGCTTCGTTTATTGCGTCTTTGAGTGTCTGTGAGCCGCTTTTTACGGCGTGAACGTCACATCCAAGAAGGTTCATCCTAAAGACGTTTAGTTTTTGCCTGATGGTGTCCTTATATCCCATGTATACTTCGGCTTTTAGTCCAAGACATGCACACGCCATGGCTGTTGCGACACCGTGTTGTCCTGCACCCGTTTCTGCAATTATTCTGGACTTTTTCATGCGTTTTGCCAAAAGTGCCTGTCCAAGTGTGTTATTGATCTTATGTGCTCCACCGTGGAGTAAATCCTCACGTTTTAGGTAGATCATTGCACCTCCAATCTTCTCTGTTAGATTTTTTGCAAAATAAAGTGGAGTTGGACGGCCTGCGTACTCTCGGAGGTAGTAATTCAGCTCTTTTTTAAAAGAAGGATCATTTTTGTACCTAAGATAGCTTTCTTCGAGCTCTTGGATTGCAGGAACCAGTGTTTCTGGAATGTATTTACCACCAAACTGACCAAATCTGCCGTCTTTTGGGAATCTTACTTTCATATGGCGTTTACCAGACTCCTTACATTTAGTTCAATGTCTTCGTTTTTCATTATGCTGGAGCCAATCAAGAAGGCATCGGCACCACAGCTTTTCAAAAACACTATGTCTTTTGGCGATTCGATACCGCTCTCTGATACAATAATTCTTTTTTTGTCAAATCCGTCTAGAAGTCTTTTTGTCGTATTAATGTCAATTTCTAGTGTGTCTAAATTTCTATTGTTGATACCTATCAGATCTGCGTTTGTTTCCAACGAGTTTGAAAATTCTGATTTAGTGTGTGATTCTACTATAACCTTCAGTCCATTTTTGTGGCCATACTCAACAAACTCATCGATCTCCTTTAGATATCCTAAATCAAAAAGAGATTGTATCAGCAACATATAGTCGGCACCCATCTTTTTTGCAGCATCGATTTGTATTTTGTCCACAACGATGTCTTTCATCAGCATTGGAACGTCGATTTGTTTTCTAATTTCC
This sequence comes from Candidatus Nitrosotenuis sp., assembly GCA_046292705.1. GTDB lineage: Archaea > Thermoproteota > Nitrososphaeria > Nitrososphaerales > Nitrosopumilaceae > Nitrosotenuis. The sequence continues at coordinate 10,605 of JBKBQK010000010.1, forward strand.
ATAAAGTATTTTGGTGAACCAGAAAACATGTATGGCTGCGTAAGAACTGAAAGAGCAAGCGCACCACCACGTACCATGGATTTTGCTATTTGCACTGGATCAGAAAGATCCCTAATTTGACCTAAAGATGGTGAAGCGAATTTGATTTCGGTGATGAGTGAAGCGTGTTTGTTGTTCTTAATTGAAGAGACAAGGTCGATTTTTGAGTTGCTAAGAGACTTGGATATCTCGTAAGTGCCCTCATTGATTGCTTTGCGTGAATTATCAACGAGTTTTTTGAGAATCTGAGTCATGTCGATTCTACCTCCTTAATCTTCTCTACATTTCCGTAATTTTTGACAAATTCAACAAAATGCGAATATGCTTTACCGCTTTCGAGTGTATTTTTGGCTATTGCTATTCCATCATCAAATCTATTTGTAATGTTTGCAACAATTAGGCCTCCTGCTGCATTCAGCATTGTTATTTCTTGCATTGAGCGGTTTGCAGTACCATTCAGTACAGCTAAAAACACTTTGATGGCATCTTGTTTTGAAGAGACTTGGATATCTTTGAGTGATGATTCATGCAGTCCGAGTTTTTGTGGATCAATTATTAATTTTACTAATTTGTCTTCTTTAAGAAAACGTACCACATTTTTTGCAGTGGTAGATAACTCGTCTAGTCCATCTTCTGAGTGAACAGTCATTATGTTCTGTGCACCACGTCTTTTCATGATAGTAATGATTCTCTCAAGATATTCTTCAGAAAAGACACCAATTAATTGATTCTTGACACGAGCTGGATTGGAAAGTGGTCCTAAAAGGTTGAATGCTGTCCTTCCGCCGACGAGTTTCCTTGCAGCGGCAACGTTTTTCATAGCTGGGTGAAATTTTTGCGCAAATAAAAAACCAATTCTCGATTTTTCAATTATTGATGCTATTTGTTGCGGTTGTGCTTCAAGATCATATCCAAAGAATTCAAAGATATCTGCACTACCTGATACACCAGATACTGAACGATTTCCATGTTTTGCTACATAGCCACCTGCAGCTGCAATCACAAAAGCTGCTGTTGTAGAAATGTTAAATGTTTGAAGTTTGTCTCCGCCGGTACCACATACGTCTATTATGGTTCCATCGCATTTTGGCACAATGTGCATTCCATATTCGTCCATTTTACCAAGCATTGCGTATAATTCGTCATCGGTTTCGCCTTTTTTGGTCAGCTTTTGTAAAAAATCAGCCTTTTGCAAATCCGGTGTTTTATCAGATAAAATGTAATCCATAGCACGGTTCATCTCACCTATGCTCAGATTCATTCCATCATCAAGTTTGGTTGTAAGTTGTGCTAGCATTTTCTTACCTTATTTACAAAATTTTGAAGAATTTTCTTTCCTTCTGTGGTAAGGATTGATTCTGGATGAAATTGGACACCCTCAATTAGGTATTTTTTGTGAGATACTCCCATTATCTCGCCATCATCTTCGGCCACGGCGGTGATCTTGAGTATGTCTGGGATTATGGTCTTGTCCCCAACTAGCGAGTGATATCTGGTGGCTCTAAATGGATTTTTTACTCCTTCGAAAAGCGAATCATCGTAATGTTTTATCGGACTGGTCTTTCCATGTCTGACACATCTTGCATTTACTACTTTGCCACCAAATTCATGAACTATCCCCTGATGTCCAAGACAGATTCCAAGAATCGGTGTCGTTGGGCCGAGTTTTCTTATCACGTCAGAGCATATTCCAAAATATCGCTTGTCTTCAGGGGTTCCTGGGCCTGGCGAAATTATGATCGCATCATATTTTTTATCGATTATCTGTTCAAGTGTTATCTTGTCGTTTCTTACCACATCTGATTATACACCAAGCTCACCTAACAGCTGTGCGATATTGTATGTAAACGAGTCATAGTTGTCAATTATGAGAAATTTCATTTTGTTGCCTCCTTTAGTGCCGCAATCATTGCTCCAGCTTTGTGTTCTGTCTCTTTGAATTCGCCTTCTGGTGTCGAATCCGTAACAATTCCAGCTCCACTTTGCAAAAATCCTTTGTCACCATCAAAAAATATGCTACGAATGGCAATTGCAAAATCGCAGCATCCATTGTTTGAGAAGTACCCGACTGCACCGGCGTATTGTCCTCGTACATCGGGTTCAAGCTCGTTTATTATCTCCATGGCGCGTACTTTTGGCGCCCCTGTGACCGTTCCTGCAGGAAATACTGCTTCAAAAGCAGAAAACATATCGTTTTGCTCATTTAGGATGCCTACGACATGGGTCACCATGTGTTGAACGTGAGAGAATCTCTTTACTTCCATTAACTCCGTGACGTGCACGCTTCCGTATTTACAGACTCGGCCAACATCGTTTCTTCCAAGATCCACAAGCATGGTGTGCTCCGCCAGCTCTTTTTCATCATTAAGTAGTTCTTGTTTTAGCTGTTCGTTTTTTTGTTCATCATCAGTAATTTTTCTTGTTCCTGCTATCGGGAATGTCTCTACATCTTTTCCTGTAACTCTAACGAGCATCTCTGGACTACATCCTATGTATGTTCTTGGTCCAAATTTCATATGATAAAGATATGGTGAGGGATTCAAAGAACGTAGCTCTTTGTAAACACGCAAATAGTCGCCGGTTGCAGAAAAACTAAATCGTCTAGATAATACGACTTGGAATATGTCGCCATCATGCAAGTACTGTTTTGCCTTCATTACTATTTCTGTGAATTTTTTTTCGTTCATGTTGGCAGTGATGTCTGAAAGTGTGATTTTACCAAAACTTCGTTTTTTTGATTTGATCTTTTTCAGTCTGTTTTCATCATAATAAAAGTAAAGTGAAGTTTTAGTCTTGTTGTCATATATGATTCCGTCTTGGTAGATCCCAAACTCCATGAGTGGCCTGTTTTTGTCATTGTTTATTGGAATATTTTCGTAAAGCTTTATTGCATCGTAATTTATAATCCCAACAGCACCACCAAGATACCTAAACGATGTATCCTTTGTATGCTTAATTAGATTTTTTAGTTCAGTTATTGGGTCTTTGGTGGGTATTGTTTTTACAGTGCCGTCCTTGTATTGCAAAACTACATGATCCTCATAGCCATAAACCAATATCTGCGGATCAAATCCTATAATCGATGTTTCTGCAAGCTCTTCTGGGCCTGTAAGGGATTCGAACAGAAATGTGTGTGAGTAATTTTGTTCTAGTTGAGAGTAGATCTCAAACTGTGATCCAGGTAGCCCTAATGGTATTACTGTAGGTTTGGAGTTTCCAAAGATGGCCACCCATACGAGTAGTGGTCTTTGACGTCTATTTATAATTTCAAAGCATGATTTAGGATGTGATCATGCTAAGATTTTCAAGATTTTTTCAAAATTTACGCATGATCTGTTCTCAAAAGCTGTAAGAATTACGGTATAGTACGGTACCTTTATATGAGATCGTGTGCCTAATAGAAACATGAGTCAAATACTCCTTAGCAGACCAAAAAAAACTGCGCTTTATTCTGAGATCTATTTTCCAAAAAAGTCAAGTGTTCTTCGCTCCACTGCTACTGAGGCAGCATGTTATTTTTGCAAGCAAGAGCTAAAAGAGGGATTTGGCCTTACTGCAAAAAGAATTGGAGACAAAATGGTCTTTGTTTGTAGATTTCACGGTTAGGTTTACTAGTACACCATTCTAGGACACCATTCTTAGGGCGATTTGAGTCAAAAAACTAGTCCCATTTTGGACTAGTTACGGCACCTTGTGCGGCAGAACCTACAAGTGAGGCATATTTTGCCAATACTCCGCTCTCATAATTTGGTTTTTTTGACTTCCATTCACTTCTGCGTCTTGCCAGCTCATCTTCTGATATGAGCAGGTTAATTGAGTTCGTTTCAGTGTCTATTGAAATCTGATCACCGTCCTTTACGAGTGCTATATTCCCACCGACGAATGCCTCTGGTGCTACGTGCCCAATCATGAATCCTCTTGTGGCGCCAGAAAACCTGCCGTCTGTCACCATGGCCACTTTTTCACCAAGGCCCTGCCCAATCAAGGCCGCTGTCACTGCCAACATCTCTCTCATTCCAGGACCTCCCTTTGGACCCTCGTATCTGATCACCACAACATCGCCTGCTTGAATCTGGTTCTTCGATACGGCATCAAATGCTGCTTCCTCTCTATCAAATGTCTTGGCCTTTCCAGTAAACTTGGTAATTTTCACACCAGACATTTTCACTACTGCGCCATCTGGAGCAAGTGAGCCTTTCAGTATCACGGCAGTTCCGGTTTTGTAGAGTGGCGAATCAGGGGATTTTACAATGTCATTGCTTGGTGGTGGGGGGATATTGATTGAGTCGAGGTTTTGCCTCATTGTTTTTCCTGTTACGGTAATTACGTTTTCATGAAGGAGTTTTCTATCCAATAGTTTTTTGAGCATCAGTGGCACTCCACCTACTTTGTCTAAATCGTTCATAACATACATCCCACCTGGCTTGAGATCTGCTATATGTGGCACTCTTTTCCTTACTCGCTCAAAGTCATCATACGTCAGCTTTACTCTTGCTTCATGAGATATGGCTAATAGGTGAAGTATTGCGTTTGTGGAACCACCTATTGCGTTAAGCATTGTGATTGCATTCTCAAACGCTTCAAAAGTCAAGATATCGCGTGGTTTAATTCCAAGCTCAAGTAATTTTGCAGCTGCTACTCCAGTATCATACACAATCTTTTCTCTTCTTTCATCTTCTGCAGGTGGACTTGCACTTCCTGGTAGGGCTATTCCGAGCGCCTCTGAGATCGAAGCCATTGTGTTTGCAGTAAACATGCCTCCACACGAACCTGCGTTTGGACACGCATAATTTTCAATGTTCTTTAGTGCCTCCATTGTAAGCTGTCCTGCTTCGTATGCACCTACAGCTTCGTAGACATCCTGAACAGTAAGTTGTTTGCCATTGTAGAATCCAGGCATTATTGTTCCACCGTACACAAAAACCGATGGAATGTTCAGCCTTGCCATTGCCATCATTGTGCCAGGCAAGCTCTTGTCGCATCCGGCTATGCCTACTAGTCCATCGTACTGATGGGCCCTCATCATGAGCTCAATTGAATCTGCAATGATCTCTCTGCTAACAAGTGACGATTTCATTCCCTCATGACCCATGGCGATTCCATCGCTTACTGCAATAGTGCTGAACTCCCTTGGGGTCGCACCAGCATCGTGTACTCCTTCTTTTGCCTTCTGCGCGAGTCTTCCAAGATGAATGTTACAAGGAGTCGCTTCGTTTCCTGTGTGAGATACACCTATGAACGGCCTCTCAAGGTCGGTGTCTGTTAGTCCCATTGCCTTATACATTGCCCTGTGTGGTGCCCTAGCTGGGCCAACTACGACGTTTCTACTTGAAATCGACAAATCGGTCATGAATGCTTTTAATCAAGAGTATATTAGAATTTTATTGATTTTCTTACTTGAGTATCATTTGTGAATCCAGTTCTCGTAGCTGTTCATCAATTTCTGTCTGATTTTGGTTGCCATACGAGATTAGTATTCTGTCATCTTCCTCAATCACATAATCCCTGATGCTATCGACTTTTTCATGGTTGACATAGAACTTGAGCGAGTACGTCTCATCGGTACAGAATGTGTGTTGTGGTGTTTGATCCGGAAAGATGAAGCATTCGTCTGTAAGTCCTATCTTTATGGAGTCAAATAGGAATCCAAGCGGCACGTTAGACGCGTGTCTGTGAATGGTGTTGCCATCCTCTCCCTCGAAGTGGATGTATGGGCTCTTTACCTGGTATGGTGGCAACGAAAAGTCGAATTTATCACCATGGATTCTGACTAGAATTGACGCGTGTTCGTGTTCGTCGTTGAGTCTTCCTGCGCCAGGTGGGCCACGAAGTGGGTCTGTTGCGCTTTTTTCAATAAATGTCCACGATGCATAAGCAACGATTGCCGCAATGACTGCCAGAACTCCTAGCCCAATCAACATATTTTTGCGCTTTTGTCTTGACTGTCTATCTGCAAAGCTTTCTCTTCGTTCTTCTTTCTTTGAGTTCTTGTCATTATTGCCCATGAAACACTCACACTCAAAAAATATCCCTAATTAATCAATCGATACCAATAATAAATTATGGATCTAATTCGCAATCATGCAATGCATTTTCTGTGAGATCATATCTGGAAAAAGAGAGGGTCATTTCATTTACCAAGATGAGCATCATGTAGCGTTTTTGGACAAATATCCAATAGACAAAGGCCACACACTTGTGGTTCCAAAAAAGCATTATGAGAAAATAACTGACATGAATCCAGACAATGTGGGCGCTCTTTTCTCACAAATACCAAAAATTGTCAAAGCAATAATGTCTGCTACGGGTGCAGATGCTTTCAGCCTTGCACAAAACAACGGCCGAGCAGCAAAACAAATTATCCCACATGTTCACATCCACATAATTCCACGATACAACGAGATGGGTGCAGTCTGGACGAAGCGCACCATTCCGTCATCAACAGAATTAGAGGATCTTGCACAACACATACGGCAGTTTCTAAAGAGCTAGTCGTCTTTTCTAATCTCATCTCTGAGTTTTCTCATATCTAGAGTTTCTTCGATGTGCTCTAAAAGCTGAAAGATGCTGTTTTTTTTCGTTGATTCCCACCTTCCTTAGCTCCTCGCGCAGTATTTGAATTGGATTTCCAATTTCATTTGTTCTTGGTATCTTTTGCACTTTCCTTAACTTCTCTTTTACCTGTTGAATCTGCTTTCTTCGTGTAACAATTTCGTCTTTGGTTTTTTGCATTATGAGTTCTTGGTAGAGCAATTTGTCTTTCATTCGCTTGAATTCTTCTTCAAGGTGCATGATCAGTGTATTTGCATCCTCTTTTGTGATGTATTTTGGATCCAAGGAATCAAGCTTGGCCCTTGATTTCATCTTATCTTGAAGGTGATTCAACTCGCTGGTGAATTTTTTCTCATTTTCACGAAGATTGTTTATTCTGTTTAGTTTTTCTTTAATTAACCCGTTTGCAAATCTAAAATATTGATCCGTGTTGCTCACTTGGTCTTTGAGCTCTTCTGATTCTTCCTTTAAAATTTCCTCCTTTGTCGCTTTGTTGATTTTGTTAGAAAATGTGATTGTTCTTTCTTTTGCTATTAATGGATCTAAGATTTCCGGTCTTGGCTCTATTCTAGGAACGAATTTCCATTCCTCTAGTTCCACATCCTGGCTTTCCTTTTTTGGCTCATCTTTAGGTATTCTTTGGATGTGTTTTACCACAACCTATTTTTTCATCGGCACGATTTGACCCCGATGATGTTTACCAGAACACACATCATAATTTTGTTCGTTTGAAACAAAAAAACGAGTCTTAAAACACATTTTTTGTGGAGGTAAGACATGCCACTTGAGATCTTGATAGCAGAAGACAATGAATTTACTGCCAAACAATACAAAATCGCACTTGAAAAACGCAATCACAAAGTGATACTCACAAAAGACGGTGTTGAGTGTGTTGACTATTACATGAACGAGGCAAAATATGAAGAGCTGTTCAGAAAGAATAGATCTCCTCCATTTGACCTTGTGTTGCTGGATCACGATATGCCACGAAAGACAGGTGCCGAAGCAGCAAAAGAGATCCTAGAATGTAGGCCTAACCAAAGACTGATCTTCTTGTCAGCCTACGGAAACGGCATAATGCAGAAACTAAAGGACGTAAAGGATGACACGGTACACATAATTCAAAAGCCGTTTGCCCTTAACTATCTGATAAAAAAGATAGAAGGCTCAACAATCAAACACAAAATAATGAATGCGCAAGACGGCAACGTCATGACTGTCACTCAAGACAGTGCGGCAATTAGGTAAGTATTATCTAATATGGGGATTTTGGCTTAAACAACACTTCGTAGAGTGGCGAGTATGGTTTGTATCCCCTGCAATCAAAGTCAAACGAATCTGCAATTACAAACTGTGTTTTACCACTATACGTCTCGTCGCCATCAAATAGTGTCGTAATAGAGTAACCTGAAACATTGCAGTCAGTGTATATCAAGTGTCGTAAAACCTTGCTGCCTTTTTTTATGTATACATCGACATCAAAGTCTTTGTAGTCGTTATTGCTCATATGGGATTCCCAAAGATGATCTGTGATGTAGTATAACATTGGTTTGTCGTCACTTACTCCTCCTGTGAGCGTAAATGATGGAAGTTCGTTTTTGTCTATTCTATATCCACTTTTTTGAATGAAGGTCTTAAACGAATTTACTTCCTCTGTGCCGCCTTTGTGTTTGAAGACAGTTTTGATCGATAATCCTCCAACTGTATCTGTTGAAAGTGACTCCGTTTGTGCATATACGGCACCATAGCTAACTAGCATCAATGATAAAATCGCAGCGAATACAACAATTTTGGCACCACTCATATCGGATTTCAAATTACATGAAATAACTTGAGTTGGTACGCAATGCACTCATGAAAAAAACGGATAACTATATTAAATCAAAAATTTTGGCTGGCACTACCTTGGATTTGGGTTGTAACGCAATATTGCACCAATTTTGCCAAGGCTGCTAAGCATTGCACCGTGCTCAGAAACACCGGAGATGACTTCAATTCTCGTTCCTACCTGAGACGCGATAAGTGATAGATAGTCGATCAAGTCTTGCGAGTTTGCTTCTTGGTCCATGGATTTGCAATTTGGACACGGTTTTGAGAGCAGCTCGGTTTGTCTTGGTATTATTTTTGGCCTCTCAAGGATTTCTTCTTGAACATTTTGGCATCTTTTGCATACTATCTGTAGACGGTATAGATTTGTGTCATCGGTAATCAGAATTGTGTCTACTACGTTATTTTTGAGGTAGTTTATGATGTCTTTTAGGCCATAAACACCAAGGCCTGAATGAGAGTTTATTTCCCGAAATAATTTTTCTACTAGCTTTTTTTCTTCGACGAGTCTAAAATCTGCTAAAACATCTTGTGCTTTTACAAACGCTTCACGGATTCCCTCAGAACCAGAGTATGATGTATCGAGTGTCGCAATAATCATTTGTTGTAGTCTATAATCAAGATAGTTAGATTTCAAAAAGTCTTCTTTTGTTGGGCCTGGCCCTGACACGATGAGTCCCTTGATTGGATAAATATCAATGAAAAATTCTTTTGTTATCTCAGCAACTCTGTTAAAATAATACGTAAGTTCCATTTCTCGTAGTCTTTCAAATCTGCGAGCTGACTGACCTCCCTGCCTGTGTTTTCCAGCAACGCCTGAGCTT
>JBKBQK010000011.1:0-19035 GCA_046292705.1 Candidatus Nitrosotenuis sp.
CTGTGATATATTTTGGATTGAGTTGTTCCAATTCCATTCTGTTCTTTGGAGTTTCCTGAAAACAATTCAGCTCTTCAGCAAAACGCTTTTGATTCTCCATGACTTTTTTGAACTCATTCATTCTTTCTTTTAGCAAAACATTGACAAACTTTTGATATTGGTTTGTGTTATTGATTTGATCCTTTACCTCTTCAGATTTTTCTTGCACGATTTCTTGCCTTGTAGCGTTTTGTTTGTCTTTTGAGAAGAAGATAGACCTTTCTGATACCTCAAGTGGATCCTGGATCTCTATTTTCGGACCAATCTCGGTAATGTGTGACCACTCGTCTTCTGCAGAGATATCCTTGTTGTAGTGCTTGTCTGCACCATCCTTCGTTGCTCTATTGATATGCTTTACCAATATTTGTTCAAAGCCGTAAAACGATATGATATCTTTGTTGATTGAAATAAACGAACAATTTTTGCCCATTTTATATCAAATTAATCGTAAGCGCCAGGTAAGGGATTCGAACCCTTGAGTGCGAATGCACAACCGCTACCCTGTCGAAGATCTCGAGGCGGTCGCCGTACCGCTTGGCTAACCTGGCATATTTTTGCACTCCGCTGCCCATTATATAACAACCAGTCCCAGTAGATACAAAAGCAGGCAATGTTGTATTCATTTCAATGGGCTTAGACCTAAAAGGTCTCACGACCAAAGAAAAGATAAAGCTTGAATCATTTTCTTCCAAAGTCATCGCAATCGATGCATACAATACAATTTACCAGTTTTTGTCCATCATTCGTGGCCCTGACGGCACACTGCTTTCAGACTCGAGGGGTCGCGTCACAAGTCACCTAAGCGGACTATTCTATCGAAACGTCAACTTTCTTTCGTTGGGTATAAAACCAGTATACGTATTTGACGGCAAGCCACCGTCACTAAAGGCGGCAGAAATAGAACGACGACGCCAGATCAAAAAAGAGGCTACAATAAAATACGAAAAAGCACTTGCTGAGGGAAACATCGAAGACATGCGCAAGTATGCCCAGCAGACCACCGCCATGCAAGATAACATGGTAGATGACGCCAAGCACCTACTTGGATTATTTGGTATCCCGTATATCGAGGCGCCGTCTGAAGGTGAAGCTACCGCGGCACACATGACACAGACAGGCCTTGCATACGCGTCGGCAAGTCAGGATTATGATTCACTTCTTTTTGGTGCGAAAAGACTGGTCAGGAATTTTACAAACTCTGGAAGACGAAAGTTGCCAAACCGCAACACCTACATTGAGATCGAGCCAGAGATGATAGATTTACAAAAACTTCTCATCGAACTTGGCGTGACAAGAGAACAGCTTGTAGACATCGGCATACTCATTGGAACCGATTTTAATCCTGACGGCTTTGAACGAATAGGTCCAAAGACAGCACTAAAGATGATCAAAGAATTCGGAAGACTCGAAGACATACCACAGATTCAAGACAGGCTAGTCGAGATCGACTACAACCAGATAAGAAAAATCTTTTTAGAGCCAAAAGTGGTGAATGTGACTGAGATTAAATTCGGCACACCAAACAACTCGGAGATCATAAAATACCTAGCAGACGAGCGGAGTTTTTCACGCGAGAGAATTGAGTCATCACTCACAAGGCTTCAAAAGGCAACTGAAAGACGCGGCCAAACACTTGAGCAATGGTTTAGCTAGACAAACTCATTTCTTATATTTCACAGTATGACTCTGTTGGTACGAATCATGTATTTAGTAAAGGAAGAGTTCAATCCCAAAAAGGACTACAGCATATCAATTCGAGCTCAATATGCAAAATGTCTTGCCACATTAAAAAAGAACAAACAGTAAACCCACATGAATTTGTCAAAGTGCACCTTAACGAATTTATCAGTAAGCCACAATCATTCGAGACCAATCGCACCTTGATTTATCATAGTTTTACCATAGGCAAGAAAATAGGCATACTTCGAGTCTTAAAGCAAGAAGAGACTGGATATTCCATATCCTATGAGAATTTTGCAATCTCTGAAAACAAAATAAGTACAGAAAAAATTCCAACTGCCAATCCAATAACGATTACCGAATTCGGTTGCTTTCATGCGCAACAATATCTATTGGTGATCCATTGCCTGAATTCACCTTATCGTCATCTGGAGCCAAACCTTATTTGACAAATCTCAAATATTTAAAATTGCAAAATGAGGCTTAACCAACGTCTAGAAATTCTTAGTTAAAACATACACGTAAAAGCCACATGTGGAAACTTTTAGATTGTATTTGTTAACCTAACCAGTGTTTTAACACATACGAACTTTTTATACGTAAAATTTTTTAATAATGCAAAAAAAGACGCAGACGGTGTGAGAATTCAGCTAGTTGTGATAACGGTACTTGTGGCATTACTTGCCTCAGTATTTGTAGCCGAGGAAGCATTTGCTCAAAAGCAGAGCAAAAATGAGATAAAATCCATCATGGAGACATATAGAAAGGCAGTTGCAAAGGCCCAATCAGACTTTACGGCTGCCATTAAAAAGGCAAATGCAGACGCAAAAGTCGCCGTAGCCAAAGGACTCCCAATCGACCAAATAAACGCCGATTCAAAGGCTACAATTCAAAAAGCCAGAGTCGACCTAAAGGCTGCAATCGACAAGGCCAAAAGTGATGCAAAGACGGCCTTGGAGCGCCTAAAGGCCACAGTCGATACCAAGGCATCAAAATAATTTTTTATTAGACTCAAAACTGCAACTTAGCTGCCAATTTGTTTTTTTAGTTCCACAAATGCAGTCTCGATCTCATTTACTGCTGCTCCATCCTCAAGTGTGCTAATGTCTCCGATCTCTTCGTTGCTTGCAATGGCCTTGAGCAGTCTTCGCATTATCTTACCACTGCGTGTCTTTGGAAGCTTGGAAACAAAATACATCTCTTGAGGTGTAGCAATTGGACCAATCTGCTTTCGTACAGTGGCCACCACTTCTTGTTTGAGGGACTCAGATACTATCATGCCCTCCTTTGGAACCAAGAATGCAATTATTGCCTCACCTTTAAGAGGATCCGCAATTCCACACACTGCCGCCTCGGAAATAGATTTGTGGGAGACAAGGCTGCTTTCAAGCTCTGCAGTGCCAATTCTGTGGCCTGCAACCTTGAGCACATCATCTGCTCTCCCAAGAAGCCAGAAATATCCATCTTTGTCCTTTATGGCATAATCCCCAGTATAGTATGAACCCGAATATTTTGACCAGTAAACGGATTTGTATTTTTCATCATCTCCCCACAAAGTCAACAGCATTCCAGGCCACGGTTTTCTTATTATGAGATATCCTTTTGTTTCAGCTGCTACCTCTTTTCCGTTTTCATCCACTACTGCGAGATCAACTCCTGGAATCGGCAGTGTCCCAGAGCCTGGCTTTAGTGGGATGGTCTCAATTCCAGGTAGTGGTGATATCATCATGCCTCCGGTTTCTGTCTGCCACCACGTATCGATGATGGGGCATCTGTTTTTGCCAATAGTAGTGTAATACCAACACCAAACTTCAGGATTGATTGGCTCACCAACCGTTCCAAGAAGCCTCAAGCTGGAAAGGTCGTACGAGTTTGGAATAGAGTCACCATATTTCATAAACATTCTAAGTGTAGTAGGAGTAGTATAAAGAATCGTGACTTTGTACCTTTGTACTATGTCCCACACTCTTGCAGGGGTCGGATAGTCTGGTGCCCCTTCATACATAACCTGCGATGCACTACACAGCAATGGACCATATGCAACATAGCTGTGTCCTGTGACCCAACCAATGTCTGCAGTGCAAAAATACACGTCAGAATCCTTGATGTCAAAGGCCCACCTAAATGTAGCACCAATATGTGTTAGATATCCTCCTGTATCATGTAGTACGCCTTTTGGTTTCCCAGTAGTACCCGACGTATACAGAATGTATAACGGGTGATCACTTGGCAGCTGTTCTGCCTCGCAAACATTCGACGAGTTTTTCATTAACTCTTCCCACTCATGATCTTTTTTTCCGAAACTAACTTGGTTGCCAGCTCTTCTCAGAACTATCACATGTTCTACAAAACTGATGCTCTCAATTGCAGAGTCGATTGTTTCTTTTAGTTTTACTATGTTTCCTCTTCTAAATCCGCCATCTGCAGTAATTATCACCTTTGATTGCGAATCCAACACTCTATCTTTTATCGATGATGCAGAAAAGCCAGAAAAGATGACTGTGTGTATTGCTCCAATCCGGGCGCAGGCCAAAATCGCAACGACTATTTCTGGCACCATCGGAAGATAGATTGTCACTCTGTCCCCTTTTTTGACTCCAAGTGATTTAAGCGAGTTGGCAAGTCTCTGCACTTGGTCGTAAAGCTGCCCATACGTTATGACGCGACGTTCCTCATTTTCCCCTTCCCAGAATATGGCCACTTTGTCCATTTTTGCGTGATGCACGTCCAAGGCGTTGTATGAGGCGTTTGTCTTTCCACCCACAAACCAGCGCGCAAATGGTGGATTCCATTCCAGTGGCCTTTCCCATTTTTTAAACCAGTATAGCATTTGTGCCTGAGTCTCCCAGAACTTGACATAGTCTTTTGATGCCTCAAGGCGGATTTGCGGGTTGTTGTTCCCAAGACCTATCGAATAACTTTTCGATTCCACAGGTTTTATTTTTTATTCTTATTTGTAAATTTAATTTTCATAGGCTCTGCTAACTTGTCGAGAGCTGTTCAGTCAGTTTTAATACTGACACGCACATATTCCCAAATATGCCCCCATCAAATCAATAAAAAAGACACACACCAAACCCCATTCAGATCAAAATGATGGATCGTGATGTAGTCGCATCCATGAACATTGCTCGCAAGGGGTGGCTAGGTTTACCCATCCTGGAGGGCTTCCAGATGAAGCGATGAAGGGGAATGTAGATAGACTGAATCCGCTAATCATGAGTGCGTGGGAGCAAGTTGGTTGTATGGCCTGACTGAACAGGTCTCGACAAGTTAGCAGAGCCTTTTCATATAATAAAAAAGGAAATTTGCTACCTTCCCTATGTGGCTTCCATACTTCCAAACCATTCTGTAGTTTCAGACTTGGCAAAGTTCTTTGGTGGTGGCGGAACTGCAGAGCGTGTTACTACTTCCTTATTTTGTCCGGCCGAGGAAGTGCTCGCAGTTGTTGATTCTGCCTGTGGCGTGCTTGTCCGAGTCCCATTGTCAGAGGATTCTGAAGTAGTATTTGGTGGAGAAGGCGCATTTGTTGGAGTCTCGACTTGTTGACCAGAGTTAGTATTGGCCACAAGATAGGATACAGCTGATTGTTGGATCTGTTCTTTTTGGTTGACGTCTGTGTGCACTCCTTCCATGGACAGATCAGCAATCCTTCGCTGAATGTTTAGAATCTCTGCCTTTTCGTGGTCTATGTGTTCTATTATCTCGCCGGTGTGTGTCTTTATCAAGTCATACTTGGAATCAGTGATCTCATTACTCTTGTACTGAACTTTAGCGTCAAACAGTAGTGTCTTGACGGTTTTCATCTGTGTGTTCAGTTCCTCTAGACGTGCGGCTAGCTTTGTAGAGATTTCTTTTTCTGATTCTTCCAGTGTCAAAAGTTTTGACTTGTATTTTTCGTGTATTATTTCTGCGTCCTCTCTCATTTCGTCGTTTTCAGAAACTATGTCGATTAACGCCTTGAGTCTCCTTAGTGTTAGACCTTTCTCTCTTAAGAAGCGTTGTGCGTCGAGTCTCCATTTTGGTATAAAGATTACGACGTCGCCTTGAACAACTAATTGTTCAAATGGGATTTGAACCAGCCCTTGAAGGCCGCAATCAACCCCCACAGTCTGTATGGAACCGTCGATGTCCGTTATTGTGCCAATAACTTTGCCCATCTGGGTGCCATACATGTCTTTGACTTGCTTGCCGATAATCTCTATTTCGTCCTTATTCATTACTGAGAGTGTTGCGTTTTATATAACCGACAAAATGTTAACAAGCTTTCTAGTTTTGGTAAGAACAATTTAACAAAAAATTTCGCAATTTTTAAAATTCAAGCCATAGTGTCATCATTATGATCGACAAAGATGGCCTTGACCAGATACTGCATTTTGTCTCAAAACGCTGGACAGAGCTAACTGGGGATCCAGACAACAAGGCAATGAAAAATCTGCCAACTGAGTTTTGGATGAATTCGGTTGGCGGAAGAGCTGGAAATGGACACTGGATTACGATGCTCCTATACACGGAAAACGAAAGCGACGCAAACGCACTCAAAGAAGTACTACTGCGTTGGCAAGCAAAAGGTAGATCGTCAACGCAGGATCTAATTCAAATAAAGCGAAAGTAGTATATTTTAGCCCAATTCAGTTTTTGTGTCTTGGCTGATGAATATACAGATTCGGAAAAGGAAGTGTTGCTAAAACATTTCTCAAATGTTGATGATTCCGTATTTGCGATAATCACCCCCCGTCAAGTGGATCGGGGCGCACTCATGTCCAGATATAGCAGGACTGACAAAAGCATGAGACGTGTTTTCCTTGATGAGTTCTTGTCAAATGAGAATCGTGGTGAAGAGTTCTACAACAAAGTGCTAATAGAATATGGAGACGATTCTGTCGCGGAACTTGGCATTGCACAGATCGCAATTGAAGGAATATCAAACATCGCTGTAAAGAAAATCGAGGACAGAAGAATTGGGCTGTCTTATTTAGAAAAATCATCACGCTATGTTGCATGGGACAAAAAAGTAAATGGCCAATTCAAATTCTATCGCGAACCCGCCATCATGAGTTCAAGATTTGCAGATGCATACATACAGAGTTGCAATTTGGATTTTGAGATTTATTCAAAAAACATACAACCCATGATCAACTTTGTACGCGAAAAAGAACCAATCGAAAGACTCAAGTTCAAAGATTCCGAATCCGGTTCCGATGTCCCTTTTTCGAATCTCAAGTCACAAGACGACATCAAGTCCGCCACGATGATTTACAACGCAACGACGAAGGCAAAAGCGCTAGACATCTTGCGCGGTCTACTGCCTGCATCAACTCTTACAAACGTAGGCGTCTCTGGGAACGGTCGTGCCTTTGAGTACCTTTTGACGATTTTGTTCAGCTCAGGCCTTGCAGAGGAGAAAGAATTAGCACGAAAAATCAAGCACGAGCTAGATACGACTATTCGTTCCTTTGTGAGACGCTCAGACGACAAATACGGCGTTGCCATGCAAAATTACCTCAAGACGGTACAACAGACAGGAACAAAGCTGGCAAAAATGGTTAAACCCACTTCAAAATCAAGCGTTGCGCAGGTAAAACTTGTAGACTATGAGAAGGAATCAAAGGCGCTAGACAAGATAATTGCGGCGGTTTTGTACGAGCACCAAACTGTTCCCTACCAAGAAGTATTAGCACGGGTGAAAAAGATGGGCCTAAAGGCAAAAATCGAAATTGTGAACTCGTTTACAAAGATCAGGCAAAACCGAAGACAGAGACCACCGAGAGCATTTGAGATGACGCAATACACTTTTGACATTGTGGGCAATTTTGGTATGTTCAGAGACCTCCACAGACACAGAGTGTTAACCATGGAGCGACAGCTTCTCACGACTGACCACGGTTATTCTGTTCCAAATGAGATAATCCAGTTGGGGATTGAAAAGGAGTTCAAAGAATGCATGAAAACATCAAAGCAAGTCTTTGATTCGATGAGGATAAAATACCCTCAAGAGGCCCAATATGTTGTGAATTTTGCGTATAACTATCCATTCTTTATGAATCTTAATTTGCGTGAGGCGTCACACCTCATTGAGTTGAGAACCATCCCACAAGGTCACATAGACTACAGACAGGTAGCACAAAAAATGTTCCTCGCAATACAAAAAGTTCATCCGAATCTGTCCCATATAATCAAATTTGTTGATCTCAAATCTTATGAACTCGAAAGATTTGAATCCGAAAAAAGAATCGAGGAAAAAAGAAAAAACAGTCGTTAAATGGAACAATGCTCTAATACAACATTAAGCGAATACATGTATGGCAGACGAAAGGATCGAAAAAACAGATAATGAGTGGAAGAATATTCTAACACCAGATGAGTACAAGGTATGCCGCAGAAAAGCGACCGAGCCGCCATTTACTGGCAAATATACCAACTGCAAAGATGACGGAATATACCGTTGCACGTGTTGCGGCAACGAGTTATTTAGCTCAAAATCGAAATTTGATTCAGGTACAGGCTGGCCTAGCTTTTTTGAGCCAATTCGTGAACAAAGTCTCAAGTACGAAACAGACACTAGTTTTGGCATGCACAGAACGGAGGTAATGTGTGCCAAGTGTGATTCTCATTTAGGACATATATTTGAAGACGGGCCTGCACCTACTGGAAACCGGTTCTGCATCAACTCGATTTCATTGAAGCTTGACAAAGACGCAAATTAACCGATTCTGTCAACCATCAATTAATAAATCAGGATTTAAACACGTCTTTTGGTATGTTTGCTACAAGTCGGAGTAGAGAGATTTGCGCCTAGTAGTTTGCGGTTTTGGCACAGTAGCACAGAGTTTGGCAAAACTACTTGTTTCAAGATCAGATGATCTGTACGCCAAGTATGGCATGATGCCAAGAATAGTTGGTGTTTTTGATACTAAGGGTGGGATCATAGAGTCATCCGGCCTTGACTTGAACAGACTAGTTGATATAAAAAAGAAGCACGGCACTGTAAGAAAATACTCGGATTCTAAAAGAAAGTTGAACGGCCTAGACATAATCAATAATGTGGATGCAGATGTGCTCATAGAAACCACTGCAAGCAACTACAAAGACGCAGAGCCTGGCATGTCACACATCATAGCAGCAATGAAAAAAGGCATGCACGTGATTACTGTCAACAAAGGGCCACTTGCTCTTGCTTTTCCATCGCTTATGGAGCTTGCAACGTACAATCATGTCTTGCTCAGATTTAGTGGAACCGTTGGTGGAGGAACGCCAATTTTAGATTATGCGAAAAATAGTCTGAGGGGGGAGCAGATTACGTCATTTGCAGGCATACTAAACGGTACGACAAACTACATACTGACAAACATGGCAAAAGGCATGAGTTTTGCTGCTGCACTAAAAGATGCAAAATCCAAAGGCTATGTGGAAGCAGACGAGTCACTCGATTTGGATGGCTATGATGCAGCAGCAAAGCTTGTAATTTTGGCAAACTGGATCATGGGTATGAAGGTGACAATGCCTGACATAAAAAGAACTGGGATTCGCAAAGTGACCTCTGCAGATATAAAAAACGCCGCAAGAAAAAAAGCGGCAATAAAGCTCATCGCTTCCTGTAACAAGGAGTTGGTCGTAGCACCACGCGAAGTCCCACTTGACGACCCGCTTTGCGTTAATGGCACCTTAAATGCGATCTCGTTTACTTCGGAGCACTCTGGAACCCAGACTATCATCGGTAGAGGAGCTGGTGGTACAGAGACGGCCAGTGCGATACTGCGGGACTTGCTTGACATTCGTCAGGAAATAAGCCGAGATTGAAGTCAAATTTAATTTCCAAGTCAGACACTGCAGACATGCTCAAAGTAATTACCAAACAGTGGAAATTTGAGCTCCCAAAAATCAAAAACCTTAAGATTTACCAAATAGACGATGCTTCAAGCATTATAGTTGGCGAAGGACTTACCATACTAAAGATTGCAGACACATATCTACCGTTTTTGAGTGATATCGTAACACTGCAGAAATTTCCAAGCGTCACAGTCGACATGGGTGCAGTCAAATTCATGTGCAATGGTGCAAATGTCATGAGGCCTGGAATACGCAACTTTACGGAATTTGAGAAAGGAGATCTAGTCTGCATAGTGGAAGAATCACAGAAGAAATTTCTTGCTGTTGGGAGAGCACTTGTTTCAAGCGAGGAATTAGAAACAATGTCAAAAGGTGCAGTAATAGAAAACCTTCACTACATTTCAGATAAATATTGGGAAATTAAAAAATCAATAAAAGACTAGAGTTTTCTCTGACATGCTCCCAACCCTAAAGGGTTCGAGGTTCTGCTTTTTGCTGTTTTTTCCGTCTCATTTATTTCCATCAAGCGGGTTTTTGCAGAACCAGCGTTGCCGAGTTCGGTCACTCGTCTGCTGTGTTGCCGTATGTGGGGCACCAGTGCTCTTGCGCAAATCTCTTTGCGCAATTGGAACATACCATGTGGCCTACTACCAAACGATGAGGTATTCGTGCCTGTCTTGGCGGGATTCTATTTTTATAATTTTTCCGTAAATTCCTTGATGCCTTCTTTTGTTATAACCAAGATATCTATTCCATCGCCAGAAAACGAATCTCTCATCGTTGCAGCTTTGACAGACTTTACTGCCAAGTCTACTGCCTCTTTTTCTTTCATTGCTGGTTTGTACTGTTGATCCAAGACGCCAAGTGCCATCTCTGCGCCCGTTCCAACTGCTGCATAGTCATCCGGCAGAACCGAGCCCAGAGGATCGAGGGTGTATATTGCTGGTTTGTCAACTATGCCACCGACTATGACCTGCGTCAAAAGTGGAAAGAATCTTCGCTCATACATCAAATTGGACATCATTTTTGCTATTGAATTCGGTGGTACATCGCGCTTTAGCTCCATTTTACGGATTTTTGCAAGTGCCTTTATTTGTAAAACCAAGATCTGCATGTCTGCAACAAGTCCTGCTATGGTGGCGCCCACTTTTTCAGTTAGGGGGAATGTCTTCTTTGTGGTCTTGCTTACCAAAAAGTTTCCGTAAGCGATTCTTTTTTCGCTTGCAAAAACCACTCCGCCGTCAAAAGTTATTCCCACAGCAGTTGCGCCAGGCATATACATTGACATAATCAGACCACACTTTGAGACGCATTAAAGTCTTTTCAACCTGATCACGCGTACCTAGAAAAGTTGTCAATTATCAGGCACATGCATTTTGTCGTTTTTTTGAGTAGATCGATTTTCGCAAATTCATTTGGTGAATGAATTCGAGCGAACATGTAAGTTGAGCCGATCGATACGCATGGGGCCTTTAGTATGTTGACAAACGAGTGCATGGGGCCAGTACCTGCATTTGAAACACTGATGATGTAATCCCCAAAGGATCTCTTTGCAGCATCTCGTACGTGAGTTACGAACGGATCATTTGGATCGGTTCTTGCTGCAGCCTCTCCGTGGAATACCTTTACTTTGATATCGGAGAATCCTTTTTGCCTGAGGTGTTTTTTGAGCCTTGCAAGCTGTCTTTTTGGATCCATTTTTGGTACCAGCCTAAAATCAATTTTTACAAGTGCTGAAGCTGGAAGCACCGTCTTTGCTCCTTCCATCGTGTAACCCGACACAAGGCCCGCTATATTACAAGTAGGATCACCTGCAAGTGCTTTTTTCACCTCTAGCCCCTTTTTTGCATTTACAAATTCACGTATGCCATATTCTGCCTTAAAGCCACTTTCGTCAAACGGCTCTCTTTGAAGCAATTTGATATCGGATTTGGTGAAAGGGACGACTTCCTTGTACCAGTCTTTTATCAGTATTCGTCCTGAGCTATCACGCAGTGTTTTTAGTGCTTCAATGAGACGCCACGCAGGATTTTTTATTATTACCGCAAGACTAGAATGTGCGTCCCTGACTGTCTCTTTTGCAGACAACTCCACATAAAGCAGTCCTTTCATGCCAAGACCAATGATTGGTCGATTCTTTGAATCAACGTAGCCAAACTCCCAGATCACTGCGTCACACGCAAACTTTTTTTTGAACTTTTCAAGATAGCGACCTATGTTGGTGCTTCCTACTTCTTCCTCACCTTCGATCACAAATTTGATGTTGCATGGTACATCTCCAGTTTCTTTTAAGAATGCTTCCACTGCCGTTATTCTCGTTATCAATTCACCCTTGTCATCTGCGGAACCACGTCCAAAGATCTTGTTGCCTTTGACCTTGCCGCTAAACGGATCATCGTCCCACAGTTCAAGTGGCTCAACTGGTTGGACGTCGTAGTGATTGTAAAAGAGAAGTGTTTTGTTTGGGTTCTTTTTTGACTTGACTTCACCATATACAAGCGGCGCAACGCCTTTAAGTCTAAGAATCTCCGATGGTATTCCAGATTTTTTGAGAAGCCGACTAACAAGTGTGGCGCACTGCTCAATTCCCTGATTTTTTGCAGACACACTTGGTTGCCTTATGAGTGTCTGTAGATCCGAGACCAGTCTGCCCATGTTCCTGTCAACATGTCTGAGAACTTTGTTCATCGTATCACTTTGTCAAATGGTTTCATAACTGTTGGGATGGCTTCAATCAAGTCGGTTGACATTATGTGCAGGCCATTCTTTTTTTGCGCTAGTCGTCCTGCCAAGCCGTTGACGTATGCTGCGGCTGCTGCCGACTCGATCGGATTGCGATTCTTTGCCAAAATTCCAGCTACCAGACCAGAGAGAACATCGCCTGTGCCACCAACAGTCATTGCTGCGAGATTTTTTGGGTTAACAAAAGTTTGTTTGCCGTTGGATATGACATCTGTACTTCCTTTTAGAAGAATCGTCACTGCATTATCTTTTGCAAATTTTGTGACAATCGTTACCCTTTCTTTTATTGAGGCAGGCGGCATTACGCCAAAAAGCCTTTTGAATTCACCTGCATGAGGCGTCAGTACGATGTTTTTATCAGGCAATAATGGAAGTATGTTGTGCACAAGTGCACTTGCGTCAAGTGAAAGCCTGACATCCTGCGAAACAAGAGAATTTATCAAAATTTTAAGCGCTTCCTCATCGCCCACAACAAGACCCATTCCTATCGTTGCTGAGTCAAGATCCGGTGGAATTTGGCCCACGAGTTTGGTTACTGCTCCTCGCGTCAGCTTGGCATCCACTAGTGGGATTACAATCAAGTTTGGCGAAATGGCCCTCACTGATGAAGTAATTATTTTTGGAACCGCAGTGTAAACAAGATCAACGCCTGATCGCAGTGCAGCAAGCGAGGCAAGAATAGGCGCTCCGTGATATATGTAGCTGCCACCCACTACTAGAACCTTGCCATTTTGACCCTTGCGTGAGTCATGCTTTCGTGGGGGAATGAATTTCCTAATCAATGTAGCTTGTAACTTCTGTGCCACTGTTTTTACAAAGAATATGTATGGTTAAATTTTCTTCTGTTTGCTTGAGGCATCATTTTCTTGTTTTTCTGCATCCTTGATCATCTCCCTTATTGTTTCAAGAACCTCTTTTGATTTGGTTTCGACTTGTTGTGCCAACCAATCTCTCTCGAGTTTGAGCTGTTCTTCTGATTTTTGCAGTTTTAACAATGCCTCTTGCAACTGTTTGTTTAGGTCGTCGGAGCGAGCTTTTTCATCTGCAAGTTGTTTGTTTGCATGCTCAAGCTGTGCAATTTTTTCATCGAGTTCGGTGTTGAGCCTTAGCAAGACTGTCTCTTTCCATTTTTGTTCCTGCTCATGCTTTTCAAAATCACGAATTTTGTCGTTCAGAAGTGATGAGAGATCCTCTAGCAATTTTTCACGCTGAATTGCTTTTAGTTTGCGTATGTCATCTCCGACTCCGAGTTTTAGCAAATCTGCTTTGGTGACGTGGTTTTCTGGATTTATTGTGCCAAAATTATCAAGGTTTCTTCGCGCCTTGGTCAGATCTGTGACTACGGATTTTTTAGATTGAGACAGCAAATCACGTCTAAGTTTGTTGCACACATAAAAAGACTATTAGATTGTGTCTGTACATAACGCACAAACACGCCACTTGAGCCTAGGTTGCTTGTTTTCTGTCGTAGAACGCCTTTCTTGCAAACGCCAGGTAGGTAGTATGCCCAATGCCATAAAAGGAGTGTCTTGTCTTTCCCTCTCGTGCCTCAATTGTCCTCAATATGTGCTCACTGCACTCAATATCTGTGAACTCGTTTTCGACTAACGAAGCGGTGAGTTTTTCAAGCTGGTTCATGGTCGGACATATCGCTATAAATGCGCCGCTACCCTTGAGCATTTTGCGCACTTGTGGCACCACTGTCCAAGGGTCCCCCAAATCTACTACTGCCAAGTCTGCATCAGCGAGTGGCATTTTTTTTGCCGTTTTGATGTCCAGATTATGCATGGTGACATACTTGAGCATGCCTGCCTTGGCGATGTTTTTTTTGGCAATCTCCATGAATTGCGACTCTACATCAAATGTGTATACATGCCCACGTGGTTTGACGAGGCTTGCCAAAAACGTAGTGAGTGCGCCGCTGCCTGTGCCTATCTCCACCACAGTTTGCCCGCTTTGCACACCTGCCCTCGCTGCAATATAGCCTAGGTCTTTTGGGTAAACAATCTGGGTACCGTGCTGGCTTTTCATTACGAAATCATGTATGGTCGGCTCAAGCAAGTAGACGTACTTGTCCTTGTTGGTTCTGATTCTGCTCCCAAATTCCTTTCCAATCGCATCTTTGTGCCTTATTACGCCCACATGGGTGTGCAATACTTGATCTTTGGATATTTTGTTTAGCCATTTTTTGGAATCGTTATAAAAAAACAAAACATACGAGTTATTCTTTATCTTTGCCATAAATTGGCATTTTGTGTTTTGGATAAGAATCTATCTAGAAGGTCTTTGCTTTTTGGATCTTTCTTAACGCGTCAAGGTAATCACGAATTTGTGCGTGTGTAGGATTTAGATCTTTGAGGTTTTGTATATTCACGTTTAGTTTTGCAAGCTCATCGTAAATTGTCTTGTCTTCAATTGTGTCGATTAGGTCTTGAAGTCCAAACGGTTTTTGTAGTAGCTCCACTATTTGTTTTAGATTTTTTATTGAATCTACCAGGGTTTCTTGCACGTATGCAGATGCGAAAATTATTCTCTGCGATGGGTTTAATGCCAGTATTTCCTTTGCTGCATCAAGGCCATTCATTTTTGGCATAGAGTAATCGAGAACTACTGCGTCAAAGGCATTTTCAGAACTTGTGGCATATTCTTTTGCATAAACATCGACGCATGACTCACCGTCGCAAGTCGTGACGACGTGATGCTTTCTGCCCTCCAGTACTGTTTTGTATTGGGAGAGAAGGTCTGGTTCGTCGTCGGCAATTAGTATTCGCATGCTTAGTATGATTGGGACGGATTTATAGCGTTTGTTGTATCATTGTGGCACTAGGACTTCGCCCTTGTAGACTCGTTGTATTACATCTATGACGCTATCAATTTCATATGGTTTGTAAATTATTGCCGACGCATTGAGTGCCTTTAATCTTTTTTCTGTATCGTACGTCAGATCTGCTGTAACCATTATCACTTTAGCACTTGGATTGATCTTTTTGATGTTTTCAAGGCCGAAAAATCCATCGTATTCAGGCATCATCACATCCAGGAGTACAATGTCAGGCCTCAGCTGTTCATAGAGTTCTACTGCGGTCTTGCCATTGTAGCCACGACCAAGAACAGTTATGTCTTTAATTTCCAGATATTCAGAAAAGACCTCTACTGTGTCGATATCGTCGTCAACGACTATTACATTTACCATAGAAATCATCTTTTAATCCATTTTGCCAGCAACTTTTGTGGTACCAGTTTTTACCATACAGCACGGTGCCTTCCTCAATTTTGAGCAATTTATTGCACAGATTACACTGTAGCTTAGACATGCAAAACTGGTTCATGTTGTTTCATTTTTTCTTCACATCCGATATTATCCATTAGTTTGTTTAAAGTAAACAAACGTGACTACATTCTTGGCGGTGCCTCTATGCCTATGAGCGCCAGTGCTTTTTCAAGGCAGGATTTGAAGGCATGCACAAGGCATAACCTTGCTGCTGCTAGATCCTTGTCGGCCACATCCAAGACTCGCTCATGCTCATAAAAGGCGTTAAACGATACTGCCAGAGAATAACAATACTTTGCAATTACTTTGGGTGATAGATTCTTTGCAGCGTCTTGAACGCTCAAATCAAATTTCCCAATCAAGCGAACCAAGCTTGCTTCGTATAGCCCCGAAAGTAGGCCGTACGACGCATCAAAATCAGGCTTTGTATTTGATTTCTCAATTATTCTCATAGCCCTTGCATATGCATACTGTATGTAAGAAGCGGTGTCACCTTCAAGGCTTAGCGACTTGGCAGCATCAAACGTAATTATTTTGTCGAGATCCTGTTTTGCCATTTCGTATCGCAATGTGGCGACTGCGACCTTTTTTGCAATATCTTTGAGTTCAGCCTCAGCCATGTCCGGATTTCGTTTCTGTGTTTGTTGGAGCGTCTTTTTCTCAAGATCGTCAAGTATCGAGTCAGCGTTGACATATAGTCCTTTTCTGCCAGACATCTGAGCACTTTTTCCTTTGGTATCAACACCAAGCTGCTTGGCAGTATCAGGGCTTAGTGTAACAGACTCATAGCTTAGGTGTATGTATTGTTTGTTTTCTGCAAATTTTGAAATTAGTTTTGTTATTATGTTTTGTAGCCTTGCTTGCCTTGAATCAATCACAGTGATCACTTTATTTGCTGTGAAATTGTGCTTCGGTTCGTTATTTTTTTCAAGGGTTGTCTGCCAGAGAATCTTGTTGTTTGCCTGAACAGAATATTTTTTGTAATAAAATGGATCCTCTAACATGCCAAGCTTCCACGCTGCATATGGAATATCTTTTGCAATGTATGTCGCAGTACCGTTACTGCGTACCAAAACCTTGTCCTCTTCGCCATCAGATGGGATGACCCAGCAGTCCTTGTTTTTTCCTTCTTTTTCAAATCTGATCAGATCCATTGTTTTTAGTTTGTCAAACACCTGCGGCCACAGTTTTGAGCGGACTATCTCAGATTCAAAATTCAGGCAATCATAATACGCCCCAAGCCTCCAGCACGTTCTGAGCTGATCCTCTAAGACCCTCCTTGTTATGCGCTTAGCAAACTCTGCCATCTCTGACTTGCCGTCTTCTAGGTCTTTTAGAATCTCCTTTCTTTTTTCTTCCAAGGCAGGCTCGTTTGCGTATCTTTCTGTAGTCTTTACATATACTACGTCACCACAATACTGATCAAATTTTTGCCCACTTTCCGGAGTCTCTGAAAACCCAAGATGCTTGAAGCCAAGTAAGATATCGGCCACCTGCAGGCCTGAATCATCTACATAGTTAAGTGTCTTGACGTCATAATTTGCTTTGGTGAGTATTCTCACAATCGAATCTCCGATTACTACATTTCTTACATGTCCTATGTGCAGTGCTTTGTTGGGATTAACGCTTGTGTGTTCTACCACTACGCTTGATTTTTTGCCCATATCTATTGAACCGTAATCATCTTTTTGCGAAGCGGTGATGATCAGTTTAGATAATTTTTCGTTGTTTGCGTAAAAATTCAGATATCCAGATGAATGAGCTTCAACTTTGCTGACAAGATCACTTGAGAATTTTTCATACTTTGCTTGCAGCGATTTTGCTATATCATACGGTTTTTTCTTAAGTGTTTTTGCCGTCAAAAATGCAATGTTACATGTGACGTCACCGAACCCTTCTTTTGCTGGCTCCAGTACAAAATCAACATTGCCAAGTTTTTCTTCCTTGATTATTTCAGAGAGATGTCTTCTAATCTCATCAAGTAAGACCTTAAAGCTCATATTCACATCTCCGATAAGATCGGTGCGATCAAATCCAAGGCTTCAAGAACACCATCACCGGCATGTGCCGATGTAGTCATTTTTGCCTTTGACTTTACTTCATCTGATGCATTCCCTACTGCGATGCTGTACTTTGAAATCTCAAAGAGTGGCACGTCCGTTTCGCTGTCGCCTATTGTGATGATATCTTCGTAATTGATATTCAGACGTGCCATCACCTGCTTGAATCCAGCTGCTTTGTTTATTCCAGCGGAGTTTATGTGGATCGCGTATTGGCTGTCTGACAACGATACCTCTAGTTTTCCTTGACGGATTACTTTTTGTGCGTCGGCCATATCAAAAGTCCTTTCAAGAACAACTTCGGTCATTCGTGGGAACACCGGTTTTTCTTTGACCCCGCTTAGTTTTGAGCGTATCAGTTCAAATGCTTCAACGCATTTGGTCTTATTGCCAAGCAAGATATGATCATTTGCACCGTATGTAATGCAACCTCCGTTTTCTCCCACTGCCATAGTGTTCAATCCACCATATACTGATAACAGATATCCTTCTACTGATGATCTGCCAGAGACCAAGATTACATTATGACCTAACCTGCGAAGATGGCGTAGTGAATTAAGTGCCCCTAGATGAATTCTGCCTTCTCCATTTTCAGTCAGGGTTCCATCTATGTCTATTGCAAAGGTTTTTCGTCTCACCAAGTTACTGTTACACACCCAGATAAAAATCAAATAAGATTTTATTTAGAAAATCAACTTCCAAGACAATGGGAATCCCTGAGAAAATCAAGGCCATTCAAGACGAGATTCATCGAACTCAGATCAACAAAGCTACCGAACATCACATAGGATTACTAAAAGCAAAAATTGCTAAGCTGCGACGTGAGCAAGATAAAATTCAAACAAAAAAGAGTGGTGTGAATACAGATGGTTTCGACATTAAAAGAACCGGCGATGCTACAGTAGTATTCATAGGCCTGCCAAGTGTGGGAAAATCAACACTGCTCAACAAGTTAACAGGTTCAAGATCTACGGTAGGGGCGTATCAATTCACGACACTTACAGTAGTGCCAGGAGTACTTGAGTATCGTGGTGCACGAATTCAGGTATTGGACTTGCCCGGCATCATAGAAGGTGCATCGAAAGGAAAAGGCCTTGGCAAAAGAATTCTAGCTGTTGCACGAAGTGCCGATTTGGTAATTTTGATTTTGGATGTCTTTCAGCCGTATCACGAAAATGTCTTACGCACGGAACTTGGCAATATAGGAATAAGGCTTGACCAAAAACCCCCCGACATAATTATAGAAAAAGCCCCTACTGGAGGCATCGCAATAGCGCAGCAAACCAAGCTTACTTCGCTTTCAGAAAGGCTGCTCAAAGAGATATTGCACTTGTACGGCATAACCAGTGCCAGAGTTGTCATACGTGAAGACATTACATCAGAGCAACTCGTAGATCACCTAACAGGTGACAA
>JBKBQK010000012.1:0-18858 GCA_046292705.1 Candidatus Nitrosotenuis sp.
ATAGTTGAGGTCGTTTCTTGACTGGAACCCTTCTTTGCGTATTTTTTCTACCATTTTGTTGTAGAGCCAGCGGCAGGTGTCCAGTGTGTCGGACAGCTTTTCTTGTTGGTTGTGATCAGGGTACAGTCTGAACTTGAATGTGCGCTGCAATGTTTTAGGAATTGATCGTTCATCATTTGAGTATTTTGCTGTGTATGTGGCTGACCATCAGTCGTTGGGAAACAAATTCATTTCACCCGTCAACGGTGTGGGTTTTCTTTGTTTCCTACACCATCCATTTGATAAAGCACTTATTTTGCTACCTGAAACCCTTCTTTGCGGGAGTCGCCAAGCCCGGTTAACGGCGTAAGGTTCAGGTCCTTATCTCCTAGGAGTTCGTGGGTTCAAATCCCACCTCCCGCATCAACCTGTAAATGATTTTTAAAAATCGAGTCACTATAGAATCCTTTAAACCATAGTTAGTTATACTATTCATAATGGGAAAAATCGTTAAAGTCGGTGGAAGAGGTACATCACGAAGAGAGGCCGAAGCTGACGAGATGAAGTGGTCTGGCGAAAAATTCCGAGAATACCAAAAACAGATGAAGGAAAAAGCCAAAGATGAATATGTAGTTTCAGGACGTGGCACTGGCAAAAGAAAACTTGGGGATACACCAGAAACCACTAGACCTTCAGCAAAAGGTCGTTACGTTTCAGTGGGTAGAGGAACAGGAAAAAGGAAATTAGAGTAAAACTAATTTTCTGAAGTTTTTATTTTTCTAATATCTTCGTAATGCGTGATTCTAAAAGTTTGTTGAGTTTTTCACCTGATACCTTACCACGAAAGGACTTCATAGCTAGTCCCATCAAAAGTCCAGTTGAGTGAAGTCCCTGCTTTTTGATCGCTTCAATGTTCTGGTTCACTATGTTGTCTAGGAACTCTTCGAGTTCCTTGTCGTCTATTGCGGTCTTGGCAAACTCGTCTGGTGAGCTTATTTTGCCTGCCATGATTCCTTCAAAGATCATCCCAACTGATTCTTTTGTTATCTTGTCTTCTCCTAAAATCTCAAATACTCTTGCAATGTGTTCTTGTTTCAACTTGGCAGCATCCAATCCCTGTCTTTGAAGATTCGTAATTGTCGAACACAACGAAGACGCTACAAAGTTAGGACTGACTTGGCTTTTAGCACATATTGATTCGAACAAATCCAAGTAATCAGAATCAAAAATCTGCTCTGCAAGTTGTGTGTTGAGGCCGTATTTTTTTTGCAGCTCTGTTATGATCTGATCCCACGGTTTTGGAATGCTTTCTTTTGCAGCTTGGAGTTCTTCATTGGTAACTAGAATTGGAGGTATGTCAGTTTCTGGATACATTCTTGCAGAGCCTGGCCTTGGACGCAAAAACACTGTCTCGCCAGACTGTGTTGCCATGCGTGTCTCTGCAGGCACTCCGTTTTTTGCATTCTTTATTCTGTTGATGAGTGCGTCAAGGGCAAACTCGATTTTGTCCTTTGGTCCTGCTACTATCAAAAAGCCGTCGTCTTTTTGGAGCTTGAGTGTCTGTCGCAGCTCTTCTACCTCTTCCTTTTCTATGCCGTAGTTTGGCAGCTCGTCGGAGTGGAAAATACCGCCGATGCCAAAAAACCTCACGTGCTGGCCAAGCTCCTTGCCAAGTCTTACCCCCTCGTATGGTTCGTACCCAAACATGCCTGAAAACCCTCGCACTGCGAGAGCAAAAATAACAGAGCCTCCTTTGAGTGATTTTTGAATTATCTTTGAGCCTGAATTTGCAAAAAATGCAGTCACATCTAGACTGTCTTTTTTTGAGAGTGCATCCAGATTGATTCTTTTCAGCTTTTCTGCTATTAATTGCAGACCGTGCTGCCTCTTTGCTTCGTATGTGACGACTTTTTCCAGCTGGTCAAGCTGCTGTACTCCTTTTACTTCTACTATGCCGCCACCAGAAATTGAAACATTTACATCCTGCCTGATGGAGCCGATCCCCCTTGTTACTCGCCGAGTTACTCGTAGCATCCTACCAAGGCCAAGTGCTATTTTTTTTATTTCTTCTGCAGAAGCGCTTACAGGTTCAAGAGCTATCTCAACTAGCGGTACACCAAGTCTGTCCAGCGAGTATTCTCTGGAGTCATCGGTGTCTTTGAGAAGCTTTGCTGCGTCTTCTTCAAGACAAACTGATTGCACCCCCACTTTTTTGTCGTCAACTTGTAGGTAACCACCCTGAGCTACAAGCATTGTTCTCTGAAATCCTGACGTGTTGGAACCATCGATGACTATTTTTCTCATCACATAGCTTTCGTTGAAGATATTGGAATGGAGAGCGGACGCAATTATCAGTGCCGTCTGTTTTGCATCACCATCAAGTGCATGTGGTGGTTCATCATCGTATTCCACAAGACAACTGCTTTGTGGGTTTGCGTTATAGTAGATGGTCTTTGATTTTGAGGATTCAAAGAGGGCTGCAGGATCATAGCTGCCAAGCTCACTTTTTGCTAGTCTCAGCTTGCGGGAGAATCTTATGGTATAATTGTCTGATTCGATTGGCTTGCATCCACAGAACAGTTTCTTATTTGTTGCAAGCTGCTGGTGTATCTCAAGGCCTACCTTGAGGCCTATCTTGTCTAGTGAAGGCTCCATGATTCCTCCTAAGTATGGTTACCTTAAAGTCATTGCGTGAGCTCGGATGCTATGTTTTTGAGCATTGTCTCTTTTATATCATCATGGTTTGAGAGAGCCCACATGGCCTTTACCACCGCAGTCTCTGGGATCATATCCGATAGTGGCACAATTCCAAGCTGCATGAGGTCACGACCGCTTTCGTAGACTGCCATGTTGACACGGCCATTAAGGCACTGCGAGGTCATACCAACAAAGACGCCATTTTGCCTTGCTTTCTTTACTACATCATACATCGTTCTCCCAATATGTCCTAGGCCTGTACCCTCAAAGATTATTGCCTTGTAACCGTGATTTAGTAAATCCTCCACAAGGGTTGGGTCGTAGCCTGGGTAGTATTTGAGTAGGGCCGCTTTGGTGTCAATGCTTATTTTTGGTGTATATTGTTCTTGTTTAAAGTAGGATTCATGGAAATTTTGTATTATCTTGTCTTCATAGACGACAAAGGCTGGCTTTGCACCGATCGTCTCAAAGGCGTTTCTTTTGCTGGTATGGTTTTTTCTGACGCGAGTGCCTAGGTGACACGCAACGTCGTTATCGCTTTCAGAGTTGTGCATTGCAACAAAGACGCCGTTTGTTTTAGAGCCTACAATGAATCTTGCAGCGTAAATCAGATTTATTGCAGCGTCAGAGGAAGGTCTATCAGAAGACCTCTGTGAACCAACAAGAACTATGGGTTTTGGGAATCCTGCAAGTGCAAATGAAAGGTATGCTGCAGTATACTGCATTGTATCGGTTCCATGCGCAACGAGGATGCCAGCATAATCTGATTTTGCAAGTGAATCAAGTTTTTTAGCAATCTTGAGCCAGTGATCTGGTGTGAGATTCTCAGAGTATTCAGAAAATAGGACTTCGGCATCAATGTTTGCTATTTCGGCAAGCTCTGGCACAGACGCATTTAGCTCTTGGGCAGAAAGTGCCGGTGTCACACTGCCTGTTCTGTAATCTACCCGGCTTGCTATTGTGCCGCCAGTTGATAAAAGCAAAATCTTTGGCAGGTCTTTGTTGATTACGACCGTAAGAGTTTCTTTAGTGGACTGGGCCGATGAAAGATACTGGACTTTTTTTATCTTGTCTATTTCAAATCCCACATTGTAGCCGCTTTTGAGCTTGACTGCTATGTGTTTGTCGTCACTATGCTCGTATCTTGGCATTATTGTTCCTGTCTGATCAGAATCGGTCGTTATCTGTATGGTGTCGCCGACTTTGAGATTGTGCTGTTTGAGAAACTCAAGGGCCATACCATGGTATCCTCTGTACTCTGACATTTACAGAAAAAACTGGTCTGCTGTTGTTTTAAGATTATCGATAGTACGGAACTGCTATCTTTTGGCCGATCTTGAGGTCTTTTTGTGTCTTTACTTTCTTGACTGCTTCCTCAAAATGCTTCATAGTGACTTTGGCTGTGTTTGTTGCTTTTTCTAGCTCCTCTTTTGTTGGGTGTTTGTCAAGACACTCGTGAATGACTAGTGAGACTGCGGTGTTTGGAATTGCTGCCACGTCTGCTCCACTCATTCCATCTGTGATGTCTGCGATCTTGTCCAAATTGACATAGTCAAGATCGTTTTTGTCGGTAACTATTGGGATGCTCTTTGATGATATCTCCAGAATCTGTCTTCTGCTGTCTTTGTCTGGCATTGGGATCTGAATGATTTTGTCGAACCTGCCAGGTCGTAGCAGCGCCGGATCAATCATGTCTGCTCTGTTTGTTGCCGCAAGGACGATGACTCCGTGTAGGTTTTCCATACCATCAAGTTCGGTTAGGAGCTGGCTGACTACGCGTTCGGTCACAGCAGTCTCAGCTCCGGCGCCTCTTATTGGAGCAATAGAATCAACCTCATCAAAGAAGATCACACATGGTGATGCCTGTCTTGCGCGTCTGAAGATCTCACGAATTCCCCTTTCTGACTCGCCGACCCATTTTGAGAGAAGCTCAGGGCCTCTGACTGAGACAAAGTTTGCCTCACTCTCAGTAGCCACTGCTTTTGCAAGCAGAGTCTTTCCGACGCCGCTTGGACCGTGAAGCAAAATACCGCGTGGCATCTTGTGTCCAAGCTTGTCGTATAATGTCGGATATTTCATTGGCCACTCGACTGCCTCTTGGAGCTGCTGCTTTACTTCTTTTAGGCCTCCTATGTCGTCCCACTTTACATCTGGGTTTTCGATGAAGACCTCGCGCATTCCAGATGGTGTGACTTCGATTAGTGCTCTTTGGAAATCGTCATTATTTACAATGAGCTTGTCCAGCGTCTCTGGAGGAATCTTCTCATCTTCTAGGTTTAATTCTGGCAATAGTCTTCGAAGGCACTTCATTGCTGCCTCTTTGCACAAGTATTCTAAATCTGCGCCAACATATCCGTGACTCACAGATGCAATCTTGTCCAAATCGACATAGTTGGGGTCGTTTTCTTCTGTAACTAGTGGCATGTTGCGTGTGTGTATATTGAGTATGTCTTTTCGGCCCTTCTTGTCTGGCACTTTGATCTCAATTTCTCTGTCAAATCTGCCAGGCCTTCTCAGGGCGGGATCGATTGCATTTGGTCTGTTTGTTGCTGCAATGACTATTACTTTGCCCCTTGCCTCTAGGCCATCCATCAAAGATAACATCTGAGATACGACACGTCGTTCCACTTCACCTGTTACTTCTTCTCTTTTTGGTGCAATGGAGTCTATTTCGTCTACGAAGATAATTGACGGAGCCTTCTCTCTTGCCTCTTTGAAGATCTCCCTTAGTCTTGCCTCGCTTTCACCATAAAACTTGGACATGATCTCAGGCCCTGAGATGCTGATAAAGTGGGCGTTGCTTTCGTTTGCAACTGCTTTTGCCAAGAGTGTCTTGCCGGTACCTGGTGGGCCATACAACAGCACGCCCTTTGGAGCCTCTACGCCGAGTTTTTCAAAGATCTCAGGGTGTCTGAGTGGGAGCTCGATCATCTCCCTTACTTTTTTAATCTCATCTGTCAGGCCTCCAATGTCTTCATATGTGACTTGGGGTACGCCCCTCAGAGTCTCTCCCTTTTCTGCAATGTGGAATACTGTTTTTTGAGTAACAAGAACCGCATCAGCTGCTGGTGTGACACCGATTACTTGGAATGTGAGTCTGCCTCCAAAATATGGAACCATTACGTTGTCGCCTTTGATGAGTGGCACGCTTTCTAGTGCATCTGCAAGATATCTCTCATCGATTGGTGGTATTGCCTCAAGTGGAGCGACTACTACCTTTTCTGCCGCAACTGCTTTGATCTTTCTTACACTAATGGTGTCACCAATTGCGATGCCTGCGTTGTTTCTTCCAAGGCCGTCAATGCGTATTATTCCCTTTCCTTCATCTGATGGATACAACGGAAGACACTTGGCAACGGTTCTGCGCTTTCCTTTGATCTCGATGACATCACCCGTTGACGCGTTAAGAGTATCCATAGAATCGTAATCAATTCGAGCTACGCCACGCCCAACATCTCTTGTATATGCCTCAAGTACCTTAAGTGAGAGGGCGTTTTGGCTCATAGCAATACCTTCTCAGCGTATTTTTTATATCTTTGTCGTAATTGATCCACACAGCTTCTCTTGCAATACAAAGCTTAAAATCACAAGCTAAGGACATCACCAAAAATGGGCAAGCGACCATTAGTGAGAAGGCGTGGCCGTGGAGGCATGCAGTTTAGGGCAGCCTTTACTGGCAAGTTGGCACCAGCCAAGTACCCATACTTTGATCTCTCAGAAGAACACACAGGCACGGTAATCGATCTGGTCCACGAAAGAGGCAGAGACGTACCACTGGCACGGCTCAGATTCGAAGATGGTTCTGTGTCTTTGGTTCCTGCAGTCTTGGGGACAAAAATCGGCTCTACGATCAAGTTTGGCCTCAACGCAGATATCTCAAACGGGAACGTAATCAGCATTCAAAACATTCCAGACGGCACCATAGTCTGCAACGTTGAAAAACACTTTGGGGACGGCGGAAGCATTGCAAAGTCTGCAGGCGGATCTGCCACGGTATTTTCGCACAGTACTGATGGTGTCACAATCAAGCTTCCTTCAGGCGCATTTACCACGCTGAATCCAAAAAACCGGGCAATGGTTGGAATTTTGGCAGGCGGCGGAACATCGGAGAGGCCGTTTCTTAATGCAGGAAACAAGTGGCGAAGGTACCGATCAAAGGGTCACAAATATCCAATAGTTAGAGGTGTAGCGCAAGCAGCATATGTGCATCCGCACGGCGGTGGAAGACACCAACACATGGGAGGAAGCGGAACAGTATCAAGAAACGCACCACCTGGAGCCAAAGTTGGAAGCATCGCTGCAAGAAAGACTGGACGAGCCAGAGTCAAGGAAAGAGTATAATCTTCCAAATCACTCTGAAAATTTTCAGATCAATTAGCATAACAAAATTGATTAATGCCAAAGCAAGACTGCTTTTAAATGGGAAAACAACGTGTACATCTTTTCATAAGTGGCAAGGTGCAGGGAGTTTTTTTTCGCCAAGCCATGAAGGTTGCCGCAAAGAAGAACCATGTTACGGGTTGGGTTAAGAACCTAAAGGACGGCCGCGTCGAGGCCGTAATTGAAGGCGAGGATCTCAATGTAAGCAATGTGGTGGAGTGGTGTCATGCTGGGCCTGCAAATGCGCGTGTCGAGGACGTTGTGATAAAAAACGAAAAATTCAAAGACGAATTTACCAAGTTTGACGTTTTGTACTAGCGAATCATGTTGTATGCTTCCAGAATCGAGCTTTTTGTTTCATCTAGGTTGTCGTCTGGTTTGACCAAAAATATAGTAAATGGTTTTTTCGGCTTTTCTGAATTCTGACGATAATTTTACCAAACAGGGCAAGACCACCGGACTTGATGAATCGCTTTCCTGTTTGATAAAGTGGTAGTAGCTCTGCTGGTTCCAGTCCAGACAGGTAACCCCATCTCAAGGCGCACAAGATCCGCCACGTTGACGAAGTAGCGTGGGTACTTTGCCTTAGGATTGCTCCCTCCCGGACCTCATCCATTTCGGCAATTCGACCTTGAGCGTTATCCCTTCGGACAATCTCAGACCTGCATCCACCCGCTTCGGCGTGATTTCATTTCAGTACACCAAGCGGGAATTATCCATCTGGAGATTTATCCAGCAGTTACTGACCTCTGCATAGAGCCGGTTTCAGAGTGGGGCACGGCTAGCGCCCCGATCCTACCTACTACCGAGTGTTTTTACCACTCGATGATATATTTGGATTAGGTTTGTCTTTAAGTGAGACGATCATTTTGCACACAGAGCAGATCTCGCCTGTGCATTCCGAGCCGCAATTAGAGCAGACGAGTTTTTGTTTGTAGTTTGATTCTTTGATAATTTGTGAGATCTTTAAAACGGAACGATACATGCTGTTTTTGATCCCGCTGTGGTTATTCTCCAAATTATTCAAAAACTCTCGGATCTCGGTTCGTATGCCCTCATTCATATGGGGACATGGCTCGGTTTGAAACGGCAGGTTATTTGTGAACGCGTAAAAGACTATCTCAGACTCGTAAATTTCGCAAAATGGTTTTATTTTGCGAAGCGAGTTCTCAGTGTCAGGATCCATCCAACCTATTTTGTTTGTGTCGCCAGAAAGTGTGTTAATTACAAAAGTCTGCAGAACATCGTCTAGGTTGTGTCCAGTCGCAATCACATCTGCACCAATTTCTTTTGCAGCATGATCAATTGCCCTTCGTCGGAAGGTGCCACAAATAGAGCAAGATGAAAGCTTGTCGTCTCGTAACAAAAGAGACTCATCAAGTGTGAGGTCAAAGAGTTCTTTGTAGCTGTAAGTACTGTACGCGACTCCAAGATCTGCACAGAATCTCTTTACAATGCCAAGCGCTTCTTCGCGATACCCTTGGATTCCTTCGTCGATTGTCACTGCATGCAGCCTGAAATTGTGGTTTTTTGACATCTTTGAGAACACATGAAGCAGGGCAAGTGAGTCCTTACCTCCAGATACTGCAACGCAGACAAGCTGGCCGTTTTGTATCATGTTGTATTTTGAGATGGTCTTTGCTGTCTTTCTTAGTATGGAATTTGAAAAACACTCAGAGCATAGATTTTCGCCAGAATACTTTCTTGCGTAAACTGCAGTGTTTTGGCATCTGTCGCATCTCATGATTGCGATCTGATGAACCCAAATTTAACACCTATGTTGTCTACGAGTCAAAACATAGCTCTTCCATAAATATCGAATACAATTTTCTAAAAACTAATTCATTGATCTAGTCTTACAAATGCGAGCGGCAAAGCCTGAACCCTTTAGGGTTAGTAGTCAGATCCTAAGTAGAAAGAACAAAAAAGCTGAGGAAAAGGAAAAAACATCAAAAGCTTTGGTGTTAAAATCCCAGTAATGGACGACGTGTTGTGGAAAGAAGCCGCACTGCTGAAAGCAAATCGTTCTTTATCTCTTGCTGGTGCTTTTGCTGCCGCAACCGCTAAAATCCTAAAATCAAAACCTATCATAGGTGCCGATTCAGAATTAGTCTTTATGGCGTACAAATCGAGAGTGCACCTAAGAAAATAATCAAAAACAGACTAGATTGTAAACCAGCCAGACTTCATGTATGATAATGCAATGTTTAGGCCAAAGAGGCTGAAGGTAAAGGCGTAGATTGCCCACATCGTTCTGTTCACTGCAATGTCTGAGAGTTTTTTGTCAATTATGCTGTGAATGAATTTGCCGCCATCGAGGATCGGAAGTGGAAGCATGTTGATTATCCCAATGAAAAATGAGATCATCCACAGCCACAGCAAAAACATGGACAGCTCAGGACTTTGCCACTCAATAAAGTTGTAGATTGGTTTGTAGGTGCCCGAGTTGTCTCGAATTATGCCGATGAGCCCCTTTGTTGGGTCATCAGGAGAAGGCATGATCTGTACTTGGTACTGGAACTGCTGGCCCGCTCTTAGCAAAGTGACAGTGGCCGTGTCGCCTGGTGCAAGCTTTACTCTGGCAAAATCAAGAGGTGTCACTATGGGGATGTCATTAATCGAGGTGATGATGTCTCCTGCCTGCAGGCCTGCCTTTTGTGCACCACTGTCTTCCATTACCGAAATTATTGTGACACCTTGCGGTATCTCGTAGAATGCACTCCTCATGGGTTCAGGTACTATGATTGCAAAAAACGGATTTGTAAGCAAGACTGCCCCGAGGATCAGTGCAAAAATTACGTTTGATGTTGCGCCTGCGCCAATTACTCGAAGCTTTGAGATCTTTTTTGCTTTGTTGAACTCTTCATCGTCGGGTTCAACAAAGCCTGCAAACATTGCAATGAATATAGCAAAGCCGCCAGTCTTGATTCTAATTTTTTCAAGTGTTGCAACTATGCCGTGTGCCCCCTCATGAATGACAAGAACAATTGGAATGGAGAGAAGAAAATACAGAATTGCCGAAGACGACGTCAATGTCACACCGGGTATGAGGACTGTGAGCTCTGCAAACTCTGCTGGTTTGTCAAAGAATTTGGCAATGTTGTCAATTAGAAACCAAAACCCAAAACCCATCATGATGAAGCCTGCGACCACACTCACATCTGCAAAGAGGCGGATGCCGCGTCTTGTTCTGCCCAACATTTTAGTCAGTGCAGCCTGGACTTGTGTGTTTCTGTATGTGAGGCTGTATGGTTTTACCTCAAAGCCGTGCTTTTCTAGCTTGAGTGCCTTTGTTACTCCGAGTATGATCCCCCAAGCTATTAACACGTAGATTATAGCGTTTTGTGACAAAAAATCCAATGCCAAATTAATTACATTTTGTATTACTGTCATTTATAAAAATCAAGCGTGTAATTTTTACTTGAATAGATAAAACTACCATGTTTCTACTCGTAAACCGGCAACACGTTCGAAGTGCTTTTTATTCTTCGTTAGTAGCACTTGTTTATTTGCAAGAGAGATGCTCAAGATGAAGAGATCTCTGTCTCCAATAGTGCCAGATTTTAATGATGATGAAAGCTCTCCCCAAATCCTAGCTGATTCATAATCAAGATTTAAGATTGAAAAACGATCAAGCATTTCTTTAGCGTCTTTTAGCGCTTTTATCTTGTTTTTTGCGCCGTATGCACCACCAAAGTACTCTGCCACATTAACCGAAGTGATATAGACCATCTCTCCACTTTTTTCCAACTCTTTCAGCTTTGCAAGT
The DNA here is from genome assembly GCA_046292705.1 of Candidatus Nitrosotenuis sp. Taxonomy (GTDB): domain Archaea; phylum Thermoproteota; class Nitrososphaeria; order Nitrososphaerales; family Nitrosopumilaceae; genus Nitrosotenuis. The sequence goes on from JBKBQK010000012.1 coordinate 10,826, forward strand.
GCGTCTGCCTCATTACGTTCTAACGCGATAAGAAAGTTAGTATCGGCGCAAACCAATCTAGAGATCAACTTTTTGCAGTTTCAGATTTTTGCGCAGCTCCTTGCTTGCTTTTTCCACACTGTCTGCAAGATCAAGATTTGGACCTCTTTCTTTTAGATAGGCCAGTATGGCAGATGGATTACCCCTCCCAAACTTTCGTAATATTAAATCTGAGAAAGATTCTCCTTCTAATTTCTGAGCTTTGAGTATTCTGTATGCTTCATCACTCAATGAGATCGTCGTGGTGCCCATGTATAATATATGCATGTGCACGCATTTAAAGTTGACCAAAAAGAACAAACATCGCTAATCCAAGATAACGCTATGAAACCAGCAGTGATTGTATCGACTTATCCGGACAGAAAGTCAATCTCAAAAATTGCAAACAAGTTAGTAAAAGACAAAGTTGCAGCCTGTGTCAACATAGCAAAAATCTCATCTATTTATGCTTGGCAAGGAAAAATTGAAAACACAGACGAGTTTCTTGCGTTCTTTAAAACAACGCAGAAAAACAAACACAAGCTAAAATCAATCATAAAAAACACACACCCATACAAGGTGCCGGAAATAGCAGAACTTGATGTAAAAGACATCAACAAAGCATACCTGCAGTGGCTTGCAGACTCGACAGGCTAGGACTCTACTGGAAACCTAAGAAGTGAGACCATGCCGCCAAGGCCGGATACCTGCAAACCGATGTCTGTGCTGGAATCAAGTGCATAGATGTTGGCCCCCTTTGATTCGGCCTCATTGAGAAATTCTATTACTTCGTCTTCGTTGTGTGTCTGGATCACCTTTTCTGAGAAGACTAGCGAGTCTACTGCGCCAAACTGGTTTGCCTTTTTTGTCTCTTCAAAACCCATTGTGAACTTTTTGCTTTTGGTGTTTGCTTTTATCATGACTTCTTCTAGAATTGAGGCCACCTTTGCAAGCTTGCTTTGTCCAAGTATCTGTTGTAGGGATTTGGATCTTATGAAAGAATATATGCCGTCCTCGCCGCCGGAGTCAATTCCATCTACAACTTGAATTTTGTATTTTTTTGCAGTTGGTAATTTTTGCAGGAAATTGCTAAATTGTCTCTTTGTTTCGCCGGGCCCAAAAATTATGATAGAGTCGTTTTCTTGTAGCGTTATGTCCAATGCTTTTGCGACGCTTTCAAAAAACGTCTGTATGTTAAAGCTTGTCTTGTACTGCTTGCCGCTTGAGCCAGAATATATGTTTTGCAAAAGCTGGAGATGCGTCCCCTTTAACCTGCCGATACCGCAGTCGCCTCTGTCTATTGCGACAAGAACAAAACCAAAACTCTCGTCTTTGTTTTTTATCAGCTTTAACTCAACTGGCTGCCATCTTTTCTTTATGACGTTAAAGGAGTCTCCGATGTTTACCAAAAGGGAGTGATGCAGTCCTTTTGAGACTGCTTCATTGCTTGATTCCAGTATGGTGCCATGTATTCTGAGCTTATCAAAGACTGCATCAAGTGATATCTTTTCTACTTGGAGCATTATTCGAATCTTTATGCGCTCGCCCCTGTCTGGTCTTGCAAAATCCTTTTCCTGTTTGATTACACGCGTCGTGTCAGAAACTATCTTGTCGCCTTTTTTTATTATTCTTCGAAGTATTAACAAGTCATCTGGCTCTTCTACTAAAAACGAGACTGTCGAGTCGTCGATAATTTTTGTAATCATTTGATCAAGATAGCTTTGAAGAAAATATTAAACAGTGCTGGTGTTTTCGAGATTCTTTTTCTTTAGGTAGCTGTCGACCCACTCTGGAGTTATGACTCCGCCTTCTGCCAAGTTGACAAGCGAATTTGGTGAGGCCTCGCCTGTTACCTTGCCGCCCTTTCTTCTTATCTGCCTCCACTTTAGTGTGGTGTTTCCACTCTTTGAGTTGTAGATTATGCCCAAGACGTCGCGTGCGTTGACAAAGGTAATGTCTCGGATCTTCTTTAGGGTGACTTTGTCTGCTGCCTCTACGTATATCGAGCCAAGTGACTCTTCGCGCTCTGGAAAGACCTCGGGGTCTTCGACGTAGCTGCGTGGAATGTATGAACTACATGTGCTTGCAATCACAAATCTTCTAAAGCTCTCAAGTGATGCCGGGACGTCTATTGCTACCATTTCTTTTATTGGGTTTTTCTGACAATATCAAGCTTCTTTTAAAAATACCTCTTGCCAATTACGATGCAGAGGCGTTGATGAGACCATCCCTTTGATCTTGATGATGAAGATCTTGAGTTCTGAGCCTTCATATTTACTGACGAAGATGTAAAACACATGAAGACTGTAACAGAATATCTCACCTTTAACACAAAGACCAAACTTGCCTTTGTCAACATCACGCCACAGGTGCGACAGCTGGTCAAAAAAAGCAAAATAAGGGACGGCCTCTGTCTTGTAAACGCAATGCACATCACGGCAAGTGTCTTCATAAATGACAACGAGTCTGGGTTGCACAAGGATTTTGCAAAGTGGCTTGAGAAGCTTGCACCACACGAACCGACAAGCCAGTACCAGCACAACGACACAGGAGAAGACAACGCAGATGCGCACCTAAAAAGACAGATAATGGGGCGCGAAGTCGTAGTGGCAATAACTGATGGCGATCTTGATTTTGGGCCTTGGGAGCAGATCTTTTATGGAGAATTCGACGGCATGAGACCAAAAAGAGTTCTAGTCAAAATAATCGGCGAATAACTAACCAAAGTCTGCATCGCGTTTTTGGCTCTGTGACTCGTTTTTTCTTGCTGCCAATCTAAAGTCGTCCTGATGGTTTTGTGGCCCGTGGTTGCACTTGACACAGCCTATTTTGAAGCCGTTTTCATCTTTGAGGTATGTCTGACAGCCGCAAAAACACGCCATGCATGTTTCAACTCGTACAGTGATATATTTGATGCTGTGGGCATCTTCCATATTACATATGCAAGCGGCAAAGCCCTAGCCCTTTAGGGCCGGCGTATGTCAGATATGCTATCTGGAATGGCCTATCTTGCTGAGCATCTCTTTTGTGGATGTGACTTTTAGGTAACGATTAACTTTTTTCAATTCTTTGTCGTTTGTTATAAAATACTGTGCACCTTTTACCAGCCCAGTAGCAACCAAGATGGCGTCAGGCAACCTAAGTCCAGTATGTGCACGGATCTTTGCAGCCTCTTCAGCTATTCTTAGATCAAGTTCTACGATCTCAAAGTTCTTATTAGAAATTAAATGGGAAAGCAATTCTTCTTTGCCTTTCGTATCTTCCTGAGAATAATACCCAACAGATAATTCCGCAATCGAAATTATGGATATGACTGCATGCATGATGCCATCTCCTATTGCATCCAATATCCGCAAAGAAGAGGCAGATTGCGGCTCGTTTGCATTCTTGGCACTTAGTATTATGTTTGTATCAACCAGAACGACTATTGCCATTCTTTTCGCATCTTTTTCTGGAATCTAATACTGTGTACTCGCCAAGGCTTTTGCCTACGCAGAATTTCAGAGATCTTTTCTCCAGGCACCTTTCTTATTGTTGCTTGTCCAGACTCGATAACAAAAATTATTCTGTCGCCCTCCTTTAGATCCAATTTTTCTCTAACTTCCTTGGGGATCGTTATCTGGCCCTTGCTAGTAATAGTTCCTTCACTCATCTCAGTCATTTCCTTACCGTGTAGTAAGGAGAATCTTACTAATAAGTATTATAAGACGAGTGCCCTAATTGACAGAATCTAATTAATTGGTACAACATGCGCCGCGTGGGATGTCGTGGCCGTGGGGGCACTTTCTTGGGTGCTTGAGCATGGTGCACAACGCATCGGTAAACTGCTGGTTCATGTGGTGCTCTATTCCGCAGACCATCTCCTCGTCTATCTCTACTTTGAGGGCCGAGTCCATCAATACCTCCAAAAGTCTGCTGTTGCGCATCATGCTTGCGCCTACTTTTTCGCCGCTTTGTGTGAGTGCGACTCCGGCTTTGCTATAGTTGACAAGGTCTTGCTCGTTTAGCTTCTTTAGCATCTGCACCACACTTGGCTGCCTCACATTGAGCATCTTTGCGATGGTGGATATTTTGACTGGTTCGTTTTTTTCCTTGATGTGCCAGATTGCTTTTAAGTACATCTCTACGTGTTCTGCCTCGGCAGTTCCAACAAAAAGTACTTCGTCGTTTATCGAATCCATTACTCTATACCCTTTGCATCTTTGAGCAAATATTCAAAGTATTCCCTTGCAAAAACCGCAAGACCTGCGTGATCTGCCCAGATTGCGACTGCTTCGCCTTCGGATGCCTCATTGATTGGCCCCAAAAGTATGACCACATATCTTTTGTCAGATATGATGCCGCCCCCAAAGAGGCCTTTTTTGACTTTGACTGTGGCAACACGAGTCAAGCTCTTTAGAGCCTCTTTTTCCATCTGGTCGGACATCAGAATTGTGATGGTGACGCCCCTGTCATGGAGCTGTCGCAGCTTTGGCAGCGCCTGCTTTATGAGCGCCTCATTTGCTTTTGGAAGCGCAATTAAAACCTCGCTTCTGCACGTCTCAACTATTTCAAGAATCTTTGTTGCGATATTCATTATTCCAGAAAGAACCCAAATGTCCGGCCTCTCGCTTACGCCGCTTTTCTCATAAAGTGGTACAAGCTCACGCAGAACGACATTTTCGTTTTCTTTGAAATCAGACTCTATCTTTTGCTTTGTAATTTCTAGTGCGGTGGCAGGAGATTTTGCAAAATATTTTGTAGGACGAGAGTCGTCTGAGCCGATCCAGCCTTTTTCTTCTAGGGAGCCTAGGACCTCATAGATCTTTGAGTACGGCACGCCTGATTTCTGGCTCAGATCGGATGCTGTAAGCTCGCCACCTTTGAGCAGAGACGAATATGTCCTGATTTCATAACTTGTGAGGCCTATTTTTTCTAGTGACTTGCGCGTCTTGTCTGAGATGTTCATCGATCTAATCGGAGTTTTTTGGTATTTAAATCACTAAGACACAAATCTCCTAAATCACACGGGGTTGGGTGTGAAATACGTTATATAGCATATCGAAAGAGTGCATTTTGATAAGGTAAATGTCGCTAATTCAGCTTTCCAGGCATTCTACAAAGATTCTGGGAAAGAAATCCACCATTAGATTCACTCAGAGCATATGCCCAGACTGCAACATGATTCTGGACGCAGAGGTCTTTGAGCGTGACGGCCGCGTCTTTATGAGCAAGACCTGTCCTACGCACGGCGAGTGCGAGGAGCTTTACTTTGGATCTTATGAGATGTACAAGAAATTCAGCACCTACTGGGCTGACGGAAAAGGCGCGCACGCACCAAACGTAATGATTGAGAAATGTTCTTGCCCAAACAACTGCGGGCTGTGCTCAAATCATCTGTCGCACAGCGGCCTTGCAAACATGATAGTTACAAACAGATGTGACCTCACATGCTGGTACTGCTTCTTTTATGTAAAGAAGGGCCTTGAGGGCGCATACATGTACGAACCAGAGTTGGACCAGGTTCGTGCAATGATGAAGACACTCAAAGCAGAGCGACCAATTCCTGGTAACTCTATTCAAATTACAGGCGGTGAGCCGATGCTGCGAGACGACATCACCGAGGTCATCAAGATAATGAAAGAAGAAGGAGTAGACCATGTCCAGATGAACACAAACGGCATCAGACATGCAATGGACCCGGAGGCAGCCCGCGAAGTAAGGCTTGCCGGATGCAACAACCTGTATCTCAGCTTCGATGGTGTCACAGCCAGAACAAACCCAAAGAACCACTGGGAAATACCATACGCCCTTGATTCCTGTAGAAAGACAGGAACCACAGTAGTTTTCGTTCCAACAGTCATCAAATCAATTAATGATCACGAATTGGGTGGAATTATCAGATATGCTCAAAAGAACATGGATGTGGTTCATGCAGTCAACTTCCAGCCGGTATCACTTACTGGAAGGATGGGCAAAGCAGAGCGTGAAAAATACAGAATCACAATTCCAGATTGCATTCAAAGAATCGAGGAGCAGACGCAGGGCGAAGTAACAGTGGACGACTGGTTCCCAGTACCAAGCTGCATGCCTCTGACAAATGTGATTGAGGCATTCTCAAGCAAGCCAAAATACGAGTTGTCAATCCACTTTGCGTGCGGAGCAGGCACCTATGTCTTCGAAGACGCAGAGACCAAAAAGTTCGTGCCGCTGCCAAGATTTGCAGACATCCAGGGAATGCTTGAATTGTTTGAGGACAAAGCTGAAGAGATTCGCTCAGGCAAAAACAAGTACTTTACCATGCTGGAAGTGGTAAGAAAGCTTTCCAGTTTCATTGACAAAAAGAAGCAGCCAGCCGGACTGGACTTAGCAAAGATGTTTGGCAACATACTCATGAAGAGATCCTTTGATGCAGTAGGCTCTTGGCACGTCAAGGGTTTGTTTTTGGGCATGATGCACTTTCAGGACAAATATAACGAAGACCTAGAAAGGCTGCAAAGATGCGACATCCATTATTTGACACCTGATTTGAGAATCATTCCATTTTGTGCGTTCAACGTGATTCCTGAATGGTACCGCGACAGAATTCAAAAGAAATACTCTATTTCTGTTGAGGAATGGGAAAAGCGTGAAGGCGTCAAACTAGAAGATGGTCTGTATAGAGGATTGATGAGAAGAGGCGCAGGCGACGAGCTTGCAGCGGGATGCGCAAAAAGCCAGATGTTCCACCAGGCATCGCAGGCTTTGATGTAAAAATTAATCCAAGACCTTTTAAGAGTTCTAATTTAATTTTGAATCATTGAAGATTCTTTTCATTTCTCCGCGATACTCTGGTGGTATAGGGGGGCATGCTGCCATGCTTGCGGATCAATTAACAAAACATGGCTTTCAAGTTGATCTCATGGATCCACCAAAAATTCCAATCAAGAATCTTAAGAACCCAAGCTTTGTAATTACGAGCTTCCTTTCAAGTTTCTTTAAAGGAAGCTATGATATAGCACATGCATTCAACGTTCCTTCTGCGTTTGCAATGAAAGCAGCGCGCGCCAAAAAACGCGTTCTTTCCATTCACGGTGTTTTTAGTGACCAAATAAATGCACTTCATTCAAGTATGCTGGGCAGCGTTGCCGAAATTACTGAACAACGAGTCCTAAAATGGGCAGATAAACTAACAACCGATTCAAAAACATCACAAAAGCTCTACAAAGAAAAACTAGGATTGGATTTTACATATTTACCAAGTCCAATAGATACAACAAAATTAGACAAATTAGCCGAAGTCGAGAAAAAAGAAAACCAAATAGTCTATCTTGGCAGAGACAGCTATGAAAAAGGAACAGATATTCTCAGACAGATTGAATCACAAATAAAAGGAAATGTGATCTATTGTACTAATCTACCGTGGGAAGAAGCAATGCTGACGCTTAAATCCTCAAGTTTGGTGGTGGTTCCCTCACGAATGGAAAGTCTGCCTACAGTTGTAAAAGAAGCATTCTATCTAAAAATACCCGTTGTAGCAACATCTGTGGGTGGAATACCAGAAATGGTAGAAGATAAAGTGACTGGTGTATTGGTGCCCCCAGAATCACCTATGAAATTGTTAGAAGAAATCAACAATCTCCTACAAAATAAAGAATATGCAAAACAATTAGCTGATACCGCATACGAGTTTGTAATCAAAAACATGACTTGGGATGTAGTTTTACCACGATATCTTCAATTCTATGAAGATCTTCTAGCATGCTAAATTAACGAATACGTTTTTAACGACGACACAAAATCTCTGGCAATTTTTTGCCAATTAAAATGGTCTGTGACAAATTCTCTACCGGCATTTCCCATTGATCTACGCTTATTTTCGTCAGACAAAAGCACCTCAATCCTGTCACTTAACATCAAGTCGTCACCTCTGTTTATCAGATAACCTGTTTTGTTATCACTCATTAATTCTGGAATGCCTCCCACATTTGTAGCAATTATTGGTCTTTTCATGAGCTGGGCCTCAAGAAGTGTCAAAGGAGACATGTCTATTCCAC